>JAEZKX010000158.1 GCA_023436025.1 Pseudomonadota bacterium
GCGCAGCGCCTTCAGCTTCTCGCGGCGTTCGGCGATGAGCTGGTTGTCGTCGGAGGGCGGGGTGGTGGTGGGTTCGGACATCGGGATGGGCCGGGCGTATGCCGGTGCCGCGCAAGGGTGGGCGAATCTGGCATTGTATTTCGGGGGCCTGGTCTACCGGGCCCGCCCGCTCAGGCGCCGAATGATGGGCAAGAACTTGCGCGGCAGCATCCCGGCCACGCCACGCCGCAGGGCTGGGGCCCACCCCACCTGCTGCCGGTGTGCTTCGTAGAGCGACGGATGGATGCAATCCATGAAAGCCAGGTTCTCCAAGGGCCGATGGCCCGCTGCGGCCAGCGCGCTCTCCGCTGCGGCGCCGCCCCGGACGTACAAGAACGTGTTTTGCTGGTACCAGTACTGCACTTCGGGGTGTCCCCAGAAGGCGGGGCGAAAGATGTCGTACGGCGCGTAGCCGTGTTGGTGGAAGAGCGCCGCCCAGTATGTGTGCGGGCGTTCGTTGACGTGGTGGACGCCGCCTTGCCCCGTGAAGGCCGCCGCGAACATGACGACGTCCGCCAAGTCCGCGAGGCTGGCGACGAAGCCGGCGGCTGATGCGGGCTGCAGGTGCTCCGCAACCTCGAGCGAAAGTGCAAGGTCGAAGCGCCCGTTCGGCAGCGCAATCGGCTGGTTCAGGTCCGCTGGGATGAAGGTCACTGCCTGATCCATCATGTTGGACTGGCTGTTCCAGGGTCCGTCGACTCCTGTGCATTCCGCGCCGTCTTCACGAAAGGCAGCGAGCCAGGTGCCGCGACCGCAGCCAACGTCCACCACGCGCCTCGGGCGGATGGTCTGCGAAAGGAACGCAACGTAGTGCTTCGCGCTCTTGTAAGAACCCTGCATCTGTTCGCGATAGAACTCGTCGTCGTACGGGTCGTTGCGCATATCGTCTTGTCCGGTCGGTCCAGGGGTGATGCTGTCGCCGCCTCATGGCTGCGCCCGAGCGATGGTCAACAGGTCTCGAACAAAGTGCCGCTGGGTCCAGAGCAGCACCCCGCCGATCACTGCGATGCTCGCCACGCCGACGGCCGCGGCGCGCGCCATTGGCGAGTGGAGCGCGTCGGGGAGAAGCCACAAGCAGCCGAGGGCTATTGACCCGCTCAAGGCGGCGACGCGAAGCAGGAACCCGAGGATTTTTCCCACTTCAAGCCTGAGGACGAAGTGCAGCACGGCCAGGTGGATCGCTACTCCGCATACCGTGAGGGCCAGGCGCGTCCATACGAAAGTCTCGAAGCCGTGGCGAATGGCAACGAGGTAGCCGGCGAGGTAGAGCGGCAAGGCGAGGGCGTTGATCATCGTCTCGCGCGACGGTTTGCCCAGTGCGCGGAAGAACTCGCCGTTCATTCCGACGATCCATGACAAAGCCTGCCCAACTGCCAGTACGCCAATGACGAAGGCGATCCCTTCCCAGCGGGGGCCGAACAAGGCGTCCGAAAGTGGCGCTGCTATCGACGCAAGCACGACGCCAGTTGGCACCGCGACCATCACTGTCGCACGGATGACTATGGTTGCGGCAGCTGCGATGCGGTTCCGGTCCTCACCCATGCGCGACAAGTGGCTGTAGAGGACGGGCGCGACTGGTGCGAACAGCATGGCAAAGACCATCGCCGTCAGTTGGCTCGCGGTGTTGTACAGGCCCAGTTGATGGCTCCCCAGATAAAAGGCCACAATCAGCGAGTCGAGCCAGAGGAAGGCCCACAACAGCAGTCCGGATGCGGCGACCCAACCGGCGAAGCGGGCCATCTCGCGCGCTACTGCGGAATCGAAGTTGAAAGTGGGTCGCCAGCCGCTCAATTTCCAAAGCAACACTGCCTGCACCATTTGACCGGTAAGACTCCCTGCTACGAGCGACCAGTAGCCGGTGCCGCTGAAGGCGAGCGGCAGCGAGGCGAGCGACTGCAAGACCACCGAGGCGAAGCGGATCCAGAACAGTTGCTGGAACCTCATCTGCTTCTGGAGCAGAGCGGTATGCACCGAAAAGAAAGCGCCCAGAAGCACGTGCAGAGCCATGACCTGCAGCACGGGCCCGACGCGCAGGTCGTCGAAAATTTCCCGCGCGATGGGAGCCGCGGACGGCACCAGCAGGGCAGCTACTCCGGTGCCCAGCGCGAGATTGGTCCAGAAGGCGACGTTGGCCGCTGGCTGGATGGGGCCTTGCCGCTGGATGAGTGCCTTGGCCATGCCGGCATCCCACAGCACCTGTGAGAGCCCGATGACCATCAAGGCCGCGGCCATCACGCCGAAGTCGGTTGGCGCGAGAAGCCGGGCGAGGATGATGAAGACGAGCGGCTGCACGAGTTTCGTAGCGAGCTCGCCGAACAGCGACCACCGGAGCGCGTGGCCGAGGTTCATGGTCGCGCGCGGATCATGCGGCAGGCCGTGCCGACTCGAGTCGGCGCGCTAGCCGGTCAAGCCGAAGCACCAGGGCCTGCTCCGCCGCCGCGATCTCCTCTGCGATGCGCTGCAGACGAATGGTTCCGCGCGCCACGAGCTCAGCGCGCAATTCCGGCGAGAGAATGGCGCGGATGCGTCCTGCCAGTTCGCTGGCATCGTCGGGATCGGCCAGCAGAGCGGCGTCACCTGCCTGCTCGGCGAGGTGAGACGAATAGATCAGTGGACGGCCGGTCTTCCACGCCTCCAGCGGCGGCAGATTGGTGGGGCCGAAGTATGTCGGCATCACCACGGCCAGGGCACCTTGGTATAGGGCGGGCATGTCGGCAGGCGGCACGAAGCCGGGCAGTGCGACGTCGAGGTCCCACGCGCGGATGCACGCCGCGATGGCTGCACGGTTGCCTTGGTCACCTCCTGAGAAAACCGCTCGAAGGGCGATGCCTTCCTGCCTGAGAATGCGCAGCGCCTGGAGGATTCGCACGTGGTTCTTGTGCGGCCAGAACTGTGCGGGATAGAAAAGATAGCCGGGCGCTAGCCCATGACGGCGCAGGACCTCTTCTGGCGGCTCGGCGGCAGGAATATCGAAGAAGGGTGAGGGTGAGAAGGGCATCGCGAGCAGCCGCTCTCGGTCGACGGCATAGCGGCGCGCAACGCGCTCCGACAGTGCGTCTGAATCCGTGAGCACGCAGTAGGCGCGCGGGAGTCCGTGGCCAAAGGCCAGTTCACGCTCGTAGAAGGCCGCGGGTTCGGCGACCTCGGGGAACTCCGGGAAGTCGCGGTGGCACAGGTCCCACACTGTCGCGACGTATGGAACCCGCTGCAGGGTCAGCGGCCGCAGGCTGGGGCCTGCGAAGTACGCCAGGTCCACGCCATCGGCGAGGAGGCGTGCTTCCAGCTTGCTGGTCACGCGCAGGCGCTTCTGCAGTTGGCGCGTGAGCGGGCCGGTGGACGCGTAACCGACCCACAGGTCGGCGAGGCCCGGCTGCACGCAGACGCAATCGAGGCCGAGGCCCTGCAACTGCGAGACATTTTCCTGCTTGGTCGTGTAGACCGATAATGCGTGCCGTCCCTCGCACAGCCGCGCCATCTGGAGCAGCGCATTGAGGGACTGGTTGAAGCCGCCACCCGATGTGACGGTCACGCTCAGGATGGCGCCGATCTTCATCCTGCGCCGACTCAAACAGCCGACAAGACTGCGGAAACGGCGGCAGCGGAACGCCGTATCTCCGCCTCGGCGAGGGCTGTGCCGCTCGGGACGTAGAAGCCGTACGTGGCGAGATGCTCTGCCACCGGATAGCGTTCACCTGCAAACCAGCCCTTGCGCAGCAGGACGGGTTGCTGGTGCAGGGGATAGAAGAATGGCCGGGTGCCGATTCCGTGATCGGCCAGGCGCTTCATCGCTACTTCCGCGGTGAAGTCCGTCTGCTTCTCGAGCACGAGGCCATAGACCCAGTAGACATTGTCCGCATAGTCGGTGGAACGCAATGGCCTGCGGATGCCCTGGATGCCTTCCAGCGCCTGGTCGTAGAGCGCCCCCATCCGGCGCTTGCGGGCCACGAACTCGTCGAGCCGTTCCAACTGCGCGAGGCCCACAGCTGCTTGCAGGTTCGTCATCCGCAGGTTCCAGCCCAGCCGCTCGTGCACGAAGCGCTTCTGCGGCTGAAAGCACAGGTTGCGCAGGCTGCGGCAGGTGGCGGCGAGTTCGTCGTCGTCGGTCACGATCATGCCGCCTTCGCCAGTGGTAACGTGCTTGTTGGGATAGAAGCTGAAGGTGCTGAGATCGCCGAAGCTGCCGCACGGGCGGCCGCGGTAGGTCTGCCCATGCATCTCTGCGGCATCCTCGATGACGCGCAGGCCGTGCTTGCGGGCAATGTCGAGAACCCGGTCCATGTCGACTGGCAGGCCGTAGATGTGCGCCACGATGATCGCCCGCGTGCGGGCCGTGATCTTCGCCTCGATCTCGTCCACGTTCATGTTGAACGTAGCGGGATCGCTGTCCACCAGCACCGGCACTGCGCCCGCGCGCACGATCTGCAGCACACACGAAATGATGGTGAAGGACGGCAGAATCACCTCATCGCCCGGGCCTATGCCGAGCGCTTCCACCGCGGCATCGATGGCCGCTGTGCCGTTGCAGACCGCGATGCCGTGGCGCCGCCCTACACGCGCAGCGAATTGCCTTTCGAACTCGGACACGAACGGCCCTTCGGAAGAGATCCAGCCCTCCTCGATGCACTGGAGGAGGTACTTCTTCTCGTTTCCGTCGAGAAGTGGGGTATTGACCGGGATGAAGTCTTTCATGTTTCCTGCCGTTGCAGCACTACGCAGACGCCCCACGTCTGTTCCGTAGCAGCCTGCCCGCTCAGAAATTCCTCTGTCGCAATCCGCCGGAAGCCGGTGATCTGACACAGCAGGTCGATCTCCGGCAGCGAAAAGTGCCGCATTGGGTGCGTCTCGGTGACCATGCGGATGCTGCCCTCGTCCGTGTCACGGATATAGACGGTGTAATGGACGTCGACGCAGTTGATGCCGGAATGCACGATCGGCTCGGCGATGCGCAGCAGCTCGCGCCCCGGCACGGTGATGCGCCGCGTGCGGACTTCCGGGTACTGGCGGTAGACCGCCGGCGTGTACCAGAAGTCGAATACGAAGAGGCCTCCCGGTGCGAGGTGTTCCGCCGCCCGGCGGAACACCGCCAGGACGTCATCGTTCCCGGTCTGGTAGCTGACCACGTGGAATAGCGACAGCACGGCATCGAAGAATCGCGCGAGCCGCACTTCGCGGATGTCGCCTTGCCGGCATTCGAAACTTGCGGAGCGCGGACAACGCGCCACCATCTCGGCGCTCCGCTCGATGCCCAGTACGCGGTAGCCCATGTCGCCGAGCAACTGGCCGTGCTTGCCGGTGCCGGCGCCGAACTCCAGCAGATCGCCGCCGGTCACGCCATGGCGCGACAGCAGGTTGCGCACGTAGGCCGCCTCGCCCGCGTAATCCTTGTCGCGGTAGAGGATGTCGTAGTAGTCGCTGTAGGCGCCGAATACCGCACTTTCAGTGGACTTCATCCGCCTGTCTCCTTCCGGATCGTCAGCTGAGATTTCTCCACGGGGGTGAAGCGTGTCTTGTCCGCTTCCCCGGCATACGGCCCCTGCTTCACCTCGATGATTTCGGTGGGCTCCAGCATTTCGAAGCCGTGGCCCCCGAAGGCAAGCAGGATCACGTCGCCGCTGGACAGGATGCGACTTTCTAGGTATTGCTGCTTGTCATCGTAGAAGTCGATGCGCACGCGACCCTGGCGGATAAACAACACCTCCTTCGTGAACTCCACTTCACGCGGGACCGCGTTGTGCACGTGAGGTGCGATCACGTATCCCTGAGGCCGTTTCATGTACGCCAACTGCTGCGAGTATTCGTCTGGCGTGAAGAACTGGATGCCTTCTGCGGAGTAGGAGGCGCGCAGCAAAATCGCAAGCACGCGGCCTTCGTGTTCGATCTTTTCAAGCATGGTCAGGGATGTAGATAGTTGGGCCGGTGCACCCAGGCGCGCACTTCCTCGGAATGGCTGTAGGCCTGCTGGTGAAAGCGGAAGCCCGCACGGTAGCCGAACCGCAAGGCGAGCAGTGCCCTGAGCGCCATGGGCTGGAGCAGTGCCGCGGGCCGGATGGCGTTCGCAACGCGGCCTGCGAAGGCGCGGATCCGGCGGCGACGGCCGAACGGGGCGTATTGGCCGGGATCGCGCAGGCGCGTGTATGAATGCGAGATGCCCTCGGTGAAGCCGCGCTGCCAGAAATAGTCGACGGTAGCGCGTTCCGGCGTGACCTTGTGGTAGATGCTGGCGCCGGGATGGAAGATGGACTTCCGCCCTGAAAGCATCACCTGTCGCGCGACATGCGTTTCGCCATCGCCGCGCAGCGCCAGTTGATCTCGGGGCATTCCATCGGGGTGGAAGCCGCCGGCGGCAAGCAGGTCGCTGCGCCGGATCGCGAAGTTGCAGCCCCAAATGTAAAAAGGCGATATCTCGCCGACCCCGCGTTCGAGCTGCAGAAGGCTCAGTGGGGGGAAGGCTAAACCTTCCTCGAATCGGTTGCATCTCCACAGCGTCAGCAGCCAGCGCGGGGGGCGTTCGACAAACAGCGGCAGGTTGTTGCCTCCGGCCATGGCAACCTCGGGATCCTGGAAGGCGGACTCGATGGACTCGAGCCAGGTGGGCAGTGCTTCGATGTCGTCGTCGGCGAAGACGAGCACTTCCGCAGTCGTTGCGTTCATGCCCCGATGCCGCGCGTGGTGGAGGCCTGGCGTGGGTTCGTACGCATAGCGAAGATTGGGGAGCAGTTCGCGCGCCTCTTCGGCCATCGCGCGCGTGCCGTCGGTGGAGGCGTTGTCGACCACCACGATCTCGAAGCGGTCCTGCGCAAGCGTTTGCCTCGTGAGCGAACCGAGCGCCGCCGCGAGCAGATCGGCCCGATTGCGGGTGGGAATGATGACCGCGATCAGCATTGGCTTTGTGTCTTTCTCCGCATGCTAATGTAACCTCCGGTCCTTCCAGCGGACTCTCCTCTGGGGCATCCGTACAACGTGCAGTAACGCCCAAGGGACGGACGGAGGCGCCGGGGCGCCTAGTGGGTAACGCCGTGTGCGCGGACGACCCGCAGCGCGGTCATTGCGATGATGCGCAGGTCCAGGGCAAGTGAACGGTGCTGAAGGTACCAGGCATCAAGCTTTACCTTCTCCGGAATCGGCAGTTCATCGCGACCGTTGACCTGCGCCCAGCCAGTCAGGCCGGGACGCAGCACGTCCACGCCGCGTTGGGTGCGCAAGGCAATGAGGTCGCCCTGATTGAACAAAGCCGGTCGCGGGCCGACGATGCTCATTTCCCCGCGCAGGATGCTCCACAGCTGCGGCAGCTCGTCTAGGCTGCTGCGGCGCAGGAAGCTGCCGTAGGGCGTCAACCATCGCGTCGGGTTCTCCAGGAGGTGGGTGGCTACTGCGGGCGTGTCGACCCGCATTGAACGGAACTTTGGCATGCGAAAGATCCGGTTGTGCCGCCCGACGCGCTCCGACCAGTACAGCACCGGCCCAGGCGAGCTGCACTTCACCAGCAACGCGACCGCCACGATGACGGGGGCAAGCACGATAGCGGCGGTCCCCGCAACCGTCAGGTCCAGCAAGCGATGGCTCACGACGCGACGAAGGAGCGGGCGGCCTGCCGTACGCCGTCCGCGGCGGCGACGGCCGGATGCCATCCGAGCAGGCGGCGGGCCTTGCTCGTATCGACTTGCAGAGAAGCACAAAGGCTGTCGGCCAAGCGCCGTTGGCCGAGAACCGACGCGCCCAGGGTCAGCGCTCCCGGTGGCATGGGCACGAGTCGCGCCGGACATCCGACACCTTCGCCAATGCGGCGCGCGAGATCCGGCGTGGAGAGGTCCTGGGCGTCCCCGGCAACGAACAACTCGCCCGCGGCCGCAGGGTGCTCGACACAAAGCACCAGCAGGTCCAGAAGGTTGGATAACCCGATGAACGTGCGGGCGTTGTGGATGCTGGCGAAGGGCAGTGGCAGGCCTCGGCATACCAGACGAACCAGTCGCCTGAAGTTGCCTGGGGCATGGGGGCCGTAAACCAGCGGCGGTCGGACGATGACGAGGTCCGTCCTACTGCCACGCAGCGCTGCGGTCACTGCTTCCTCCGCCTGCAGCTTGCTGATCGCGTAGGCTTCCTCCGGTCGCTTCGGGCTTTCCTCGTTGATGGGAACGCCCTCTGTCCGGTTGCCATTGACGCCGATGGAGCTCACCAGAACAAAGCGACTTGCATGCGCGCGTGCGGCCGCTCGGGCGACAGCCTCTGCCGCGGCCACGCTGGCCCCGAACTCCGCGGCCGTGGCCCCGCGGTGCGCCACGGCTGCCAGGTGCACCACGGTGCCGGCGCCCGCGCATGGTTCATCCAGGGCCGCAGCATCCTCGTAACCGCTCACGGTGATGCGCCGCACGCCGGCCGGCCATTGGCCTGCCCGGCGACTGATGGCCGACACCGGACGCCCCAGGCCGTGCAGACGGTGCACAAGCGCGCCACCGATAAAGCCGCTCGCCCCCGTGATGACGGTCGCATTTGCAGAATTGGTGATCGTTCCGGGGCTCATGGTCGACGGCGCGAGTAGACAGGATGCGCGGCCTCGGTGTGCACCGCAGCGCTCCGGTATTGTAGGGTGTTGCTTGTGTGCAACAGATTGATGGGCGCGCGCCGCAAGCAGGTCTATGTGCCTGGGCCTTGGGGGAATAGCGCGCAAAGGGCGGTTGATGGCGAGGCGATAATTTCGACGGTCCTTCCGGAGCCAAGCGAGATGCTGTCGGGGGCGAGGAGGAAACCCGGATCTTGCTGCTGTCCATCGTGACCATTTCCAAGGATGATCCCGAGGGGCTCTTGCGCACCTTGCGTTCGATCGAAGCGCAGTGCTCACGCGACTGTGAAGTCGTCGTGGTCGCGAGCGGGACTTCCGCATTGCTGGACGTAGCGGACTTCCAGTTGCCGCGGCTTGTCTTCTTGCAGCAACCCTCCGTGGGTATTTCCGCTGCCTTCAACGAAGGCCTCCGTGCCGCCAGCGGGGCCTGGATCAACTTCCTCAACGGCGGGGACTGTTTCACCGACAGCTCGGTGCTTGCGCGAATCCAGCCTTGCCTAGCCGGCGCGGATGCCATCGTAACCGCGCGCGCGCGGATCCCGGGCACTGGCATCCGCATTCCGCGCGATAGCGTCTTCGCTCGGCGGGACATCGAACTGATCGCGCACCAGGCCTCATTCTTCCGCAGGGAGCTCTTCGAGCGTCACGGCAGGTACGCGCCCGAGTTCCGCATCCGCATGGACTTCGAGTGGATGCTGCGACTGCCTCACCAAACGCCTGCCGTGTGGCTGGACGATGTGATCGTCGACTTCGAAGGTGGCGGGGTTTCCACCATGCGCCCGCTTGCCAACAGCATGGAAGAACTGCGGGCGCTGCGCAGGCACCACCGCGGCATGCCGAGGATCGCCGCCCTGCTGGCGTTATACATGCCGGTGCGCGCATTGCGGTACATGTTGCGCAAGCTGGGCTGGGTGGCGGCCTCGCGCCGGAACGCGTAGCGGACCCATGCCCATCGTACGTCCCCTGCACATCGGCAAGTTCGTTCCGCCACCCTATGCCGGCGTGGAGGCGCACGTCGACACACTGCTGCGCACGCTGCATCCGGAAGTGCCGGGCACGCTGGTCGCGGGCGAATCGCCGCAGCCGCGGCGACCAGGAGAGGCGCTACCGCCCTATCGGCTGCTGACGGCGAGGGCCTACGGCAGGCTGTCGTCGGCGGTCTTGAGCCCGGGTGTGCTGCGCTTGACGCGTCGCGAACTCGCTTCCGGCCGCTGCAACCTGCTGCACGTCCACGCGCCCAATCCATGGGGTGACTTTGCCGCCCTGCAATGCCGTTCGGACGTGCCGGTCGTGATGACCTGGCACAGCGACATCCTGCGCCAGCGGCAGTTGATGAAGGTGTACCGTCACGTGCAGCGCCGTGCGATCGCGCGCGCCGACCGCATCGTGGTGTTCACGCCCAAGCACTATGAGAGCTCCGCCCAACTGCACCAGCTCGATATCGGGCACAAGCTGGCGCTGGTGCCCATCGGCATCGATTTCGACCGGCTCGAACTCGCGCACGCCTGCCCGGAGGTGCGTGCGCAGCTCGATGCCTTCGCGCGCGGCCGTCCGACTCTCCTCAGCGTCGGACGGCACGTCTACTACAAGGGCTATCCCTACCTGCTGCAGGCCCTCGCACGGATGCGGGGTGAGGCGGTGCTGGTCATGGTCGGAACCGGCTTGTTGTCGGAAGCCCTGAAGCAGCAAGCCATCGATCTGGGCGTCGCTGCCCGCGTCTTGTTCCTGGGCGAAATCGACAACGCCGGCCTGGTCAGTGCGTTCCACCACTGTGACGTGTTCTGCCTACCCTCCATCGAGCAGACGGAGGCCTTCGGTATCGCCAGCGCCGAAGCCATGGCGTGCGGCAAGCCCACGGTGGTGTGCGAACTAGGCAACGGCGTGAATTATCTGAACCAGGGCGGTCACACGAGTCTGACAGTACCTCCACGTGACGCCGGAGCCCTGGCCGAGGCTCTCGATACCCTTGTTGCCGATACCGCGCTGCGGCTGCGCATGGGTGCGGCCGCACGAGAGTGGGTGTGCAATGAGTTCAGCCTTGCTGCAATGAAGCGCGGAATGATCGCGCTGTACGACTCCCTCGCCTGAACATGCCGATCCGACGCCCGTCGCCCCATGCCCTGATCGTCGGACTGCAGGCGCTCGCCGACGTCTCCTTGCTTTTGACCGCTTGGTGGCTGGCCTTCTGGCTTCGCTTCAATCTCGACGTGCCGGACGAGTACGCGCATCTGGCCTTCGTGTCTGCGCCGGTCTGCGTGCTGGCGTACGTCCTTGGCCTCGGCATTGTGCGGGTCCATCGCCAGTCGTGGACCTTCATCGGCCTGGAGGACTTGCGCCAGCTGTCGCTCGGCGTGCTGCTCGGGGCCGTACTGTCGTCGGCGGCGGTCCTGATGCTGCGCCTGGAGTACTTTCCGCGGTCCGTGCTGCTGCTGCAGCCCGTGCTGGCGCTGCTGCTGCTGGGCGCCGTCCGTGCGGCCTGGCGCACCCTGGTGGAACGCGCGGGCGCCGGCACCGGGGTGCGCCCGCTGGTGATCGTGGGCAGCCTGCAGCATGCGGCGAGCGCGTTGCGGGGCGTCAAGGGTTCGCAGGACTGGGTGCCGGCAGGCATCGTGTCCCCTATCGACGGCGAGGTCGGGCGGTCCATCCAGAACGTGCGCGTGCTGGGACGCGTCACCGACCTGGTCGGCGCGTGCAAGGCTGTCAATGCCGCGGCGGTGCTGGTGGCCAGCCCCCCCGGCGCTCCGG
>JAEZKX010000225.1 GCA_023436025.1 Pseudomonadota bacterium
GTGCTGCAGGCCGGCCAGGACGTCGACGACGGCCTGCTGCGCGCGCGCCAGGCCGCCGTGCGGCCGGGCGACGTGGCGCAGATCCAGTTCACCAGCGGCACCACCGGCTCGCCCAAGGGGGCGATGATCACCCACCGCGCGACGCTGAACAACGCGCGCCTGTTCGGCCACCGCGCCGGCTACCGGCGCGGCGACCGCATGGTCACCGCCATGCCCTTCTTCCACACGGCCGGCAACGTGCTGGACGTGCTGGGCCTGCTCGCCCACGGCGGCACGCTGGTCAAGGCCATCCAGTTCGAGCCGCTCAAGCTGCTGCAGCTGGTGCAGGACGAGCGCGCCACCATCCTGCACGGCGTGCCCACCATGCTGATCGCCATGCTGCAGCATCCGCAGGCCGCCGAGTTCGACACCAGCAGCCTGCGGCTGGTGGTGTCGGGCGGCACGCCCATTCCGGTGCCGGTGCTGGAGCAGGTGAAGTCCCAGTTCGGCGCCGACCCGGTGATCGGCTTCGGCATGACCGAGGCCAGCCCCATGGTGACGGGCACGCCCGCCAGCGACAGCTTCGAGCTGAAGTCGGCCACCGTGGGCAAGCCGCTGCCGCATGTCGAGGTGAAGATCGTCGACGGGCAGGGCGCACCGGTGCCGCATGGCCAGCCCGGCGAGCTGCTGGTGCGCGGCTTCGGGGTGATGAAGGGCTACTACCGCATGCCCGAGCGCACGGCCGAGGCCATCGATGCCGACGGCTGGCTGCACAGCGGCGACCTCGCCACCATGGATGCGGCGGGCTACATCCGCATCGTCGGGCGAATCAAGGACATGATCATCCGCGGCGGCGAGAACGTGTATCCCGCCGAGGTGGAGAACTTCCTCATGCGGCATCCCGCCATCCGCCAGGCGCAGGTGGTGGGCGTGCCCGACCCGTACATGGGCGAGGAGGCGGCGGCCTTCATCCAGTGCCGCGACGGCCAGGCGCTGGACGCCGAGGCCGTGACCGCCTACTGCCGCGAAAACCTGAGCCGGCACAAGCTGCCCAAGTACATCCGCTTCGTCGCCGACTACCCGCTCACTCCCAGCGGCAAGGTCAAGAAGTTCGAGCTGCGCGAGCGCCTGCTGGCGGAGCTGGAGGCGTCGCGATGAGCGATTCCACGCTGCCGCTGCTCTACGAGAAGGACGGCCCGGTCGCCACCTTCACGCTGAACCGGCCGCAGGCGCGCAATGCGCTCAGCCCGGAACTGGTCTGCCGCCTCGCCGATGCGGTGCGCGATTTCTGCGAGGACCCGCAGCTGCGCGTGGGCATCCTCACCGGCGCCGGCGACCGCGCCTTCTGCGCCGGGGGCGACCTCGGCTCCATGCTGCCGCTGCTGAGCGGCAACCGGCCGCCGGCCGACACCTGGGACCGCCGCGTGCTGGACGAGCCCTTCGTCATGGCCGCTTCGTCGCTGCGCGACTTCCCCATCGACAAGCCGCTGATCGCGGCCATCAACGGCGCCTGCCTGGCCGGCGGCATGGAGATGGTGCTGGGCACCGACATCCGCATCGCCGCCGACCATGCCATCTTCGGCCTGCCCGAGGTGCGGCGCGCGGTGATTCCCTTTGCCGGCTCGCTGGCGCGCCTGCCGCGGCAGGTGGCCTATTGCCATGCCATGGAGCTGCTGCTGGTGGGCGACACCTTCGGTGCCGCCGATGCGGCCCGCATGGGCCTGGTCAACCAGGTCCTGCCGGCCGCCGAGGTGCTGCCCCGGGCGCGCGCGCTGGCGCAGCGCATCGCGGCCAACGGGCCGGTGGCCGTGCAGGCCGTGAAGCGCACCGTGCGCGAGGCCAGCGGCCTGCCGCTGTCGCAGGCCTATGCGCTGGAGGACGAGGCCAAGCGCCTGGTGCTCGCCTCCGACGATGCCCGCGAAGGCCCCCTGGCCTTCATGGAGAAACGCGAACCCCGCTACACGGGGCGCTGAGGCCACCCGGCCAAACCCCCTTCGACCACAACCAGGAGACCTCATGAACCGCTTCCCCCGACCGTCCCGCCGCGCGCGCCGCGCCGTCCTCGCCACGCTGTGCGCGGCTGCCTTCGTGCCGCAGGTGGCATGGTCGCAGGCCGCCTATCCCAACCGGCCGGTGCGCCTGATCGTCGGCTTCCCCGCCGGCAGCGGCCCCGACATCGTGGCGCGCCTGCTGGCCCAGAAGCTGTCCGAGGGCTGGAACAACTTGGGCGTGATCGTCGACAACAAGCCTGGCGCCGGCGGCCTGATCGCCGCCAACGAAGCCGCCCGCGCGCAGCCGGACGGCTACACCCTGATGCTGGCCGAGACCGGCCAGCTGAGCATCGCGCCCAGCAGCTACAACAAGCTGCCCTACGATCCGGTGCGCGATTTCGCGCCGGTGTCGCAGGTGGTCAGCGCCGACTTCGCGCTGCTGGTGAACCCGCAAAAGGTGCAGGCGCGCAACGTCAAGGACTTCGTCGCGTGGTCGCGCGGCCAGAAGGACCTGTTCATGGGCACCTTCGGCGCCGGCACGCCCGGACACTTCGGCGCCTACATGTTCGGCGAGGCGGTCGGCCTCAAGCCCGAGCCGGTGCACTTCAAGTCCACCTCCGACGCGCTGGGCGCCATGTTCAGCGGCGACACGCACGCGGTGTTCGCCAGCGTCGGCCTGGCCGCGCCCAACGTCAAGGGCGGCAAGCTGCTGGCGCTGGGCACGACCGGCCCGGTGCGCTCGCCGGCGCTGCCCGACGTGCCGACGATGAAGGAGCAGGGCTACAACACCCTGGAGTTCAGCTCCTGGTTCGGCATCGTGGCGCCCGGCAAGACGCCGCCCGACATCCTGGCGCGCCTGCAGGCCGACGTGCAGAAGGCGGTGCGCTCGGCCGACGGCCGCCAGAAGATGGAGGAGGCCGGCTTCCGCGTCACCGGCACCACGCGCGAGGAGTTCGCGCGTATCATCGCCGCCGACACCGTGACCTGGGGCAAGGCGGTGCAGGCCACCGGCTTCAAGGCCGATTGAGGTCCGCCGGCGGCGCCGCCGCTCAGGTGCCGAGGTAGACCAGCGCCGCGGCGACCGCGGCCGCTGCCACCGCCCAAGGCCAGTGGCGTACCGCCGCCGCCGGCCCTTGCCCCACATGGCGATCCCCCGCTGCTTGCCTCACTTCTTCGCCGCGCCGGTCGGCAGGGCGTTGATGGGGATGCGCAGGTAGGCGATGCCGTTGTCGTCGGGCGGCGGCAGCTGCCCGGCGCGGACATTCACCTGGATCGACGGCAGGATCAGCGTCGGCATCTCCAGCGTGGCATCGCGTGCCTTGCGCATTTCCACGAAGGCTTCCTCGCCGATCCCGTCACGCACGTGGATGTTGCCCGCGCGCTGGGCGGCCACGGTGGTTTCCCACTGCGGCTCGCGGGTGGCGGGCGGGTAGTCGTGGCAGACGAAAATGCGTGTTTGCGGCGGCAGCTCCAGGATGCGGCGGATCGACCGGTAGAGGGTCGCGGCGTCGCCGCCGGGGAAGTCGGCGCGCGCGGTGCCGACGTCGGGCATGAACAGCGTGTCGCCCACGAACACGCAGTCCTCGATCAGGTAGGCCATGTCGGCCGGCGTGTGGCCGGGCACGAGCAGTGCGCGGGCCTCGACGCTGCCGATGCGGAAGGTTTCGCCGTCCTTGAACAGGTGGTCGAACTGGCTGCCATCGGGCAGGAAGTTGCGTTCCAGGTTGTAGAGCTTCTTGAAGGTGGCCTGCACCTCGCGGATGTTCTCGCCGATGGCGATGCGGCCGCCGACGCGCTCCTGCAGGTAGCGGGCGGCGGACAGGTGGTCCGCGTGCGCATGCGTTTCCAGGATCCACTGGACCTGCAGGCCCTGCTGCTCCAGGTAGGCGCGCACGCGGTCGGCGGCCTGCGTGTCGGTGTGGCCTGACTTGAAGTCGTAGTCCAGCACCGGGTCGATGACGGCGGCCGCGCGGGTCGCGTTGTCCGAGACCACATAGGAGACCGTCCAGGTGGAGCGGTCGAAGAAGCCCTGGATGGTGATGCGTCCGGTCATGGCGTTCCTCTATCGGTTTATTGCAGGATATTCTATCTATGAATATAATATCGTGCAAGAAAGCATCATCAGGACGCCATGACCGAAGACCCCGTCGACCTCGTGATCGAGCCGCAGCGGCTGCGCGGCGCCGCCGAGAACGCCGTCGCGGCGCTGAAGCTGCTGGCCAACCCGGAACGGTTGCTGCTGCTGTGCCAGCTGTCGCAAGGGGAGTTCAGCGTGGGTGAGCTGGAGGCGCTGCTGGACATCCACCAGCCGACGCTGTCGCAGCAGCTCGGCGTCCTGCGCAGCCAGGGGGTGGTGGCCACGCGCCGCGAAGGCAAGAACATCTTCTACAGCGTGGCCGACCCCAACGTGCTGGAGATCCTGCTGGTGCTGTACCGCCTCTACTGTCCCAAGGAGTAATCCCGTGACCATCGACTGGAATTCATTCACGCCGTGGGCGTCGCTTGCCGGCGGCGCCATCCTCGGCCTCGCCGCCGCCATGCTGATCCTGCTGAACGGCCGCATCGCCGGCATCAGCGGCGTGCTCGGCGGCCTGCTGCGCCCGGTGCGCGGCGACGTCTCCTGGCGCCTGGCCTTCATCGCCGGCTTGGTGGGCGCGCCGCTGCTGTATGCGCTGGTCAGCGCCGTTGCGCGGCCGCAGATCGACGCCGGCTACGGCGCCCTGGTCGTCGCCGGCCTGCTGGTGGGCCTCGGCACCCGCTATGGCGCGGGCTGCACCAGCGGCCACGGCGTCTGCGGGATTTCGCGGCTGTCGCCGCGTTCGCTCGTCGCCACCGCCGCCTTCATGCTGGCCGGCTTCGCCACCGTGTTCGTCATGCGCCACCTGCTCGGCGCCTGAGGAGGATCCAATGCCCGCATTCTTCGCATTGCTCGCCGGCGCCGTCTTCGGCATCGGCCTCATCGTCTCCGGCATGGCCAACCCTGCCAAGGTGCTGGCCTTCCTGGACCTGGCCGGCAACTGGGACCCGTCGCTGGCCTTCGTCATGGGCGGCGCCATCCTGGTCGGCGTCTTCGCCTTCGCCATCGCGCGCAGGCGCACCGTCTCGCTGTTGGGCCTGCAGATGCGCATGCCGACGGCCACGCAGGTGGACCGGCGCCTGGTGGGCGGGGGCCTGCTGTTCGGCATCGGCTGGGGCATCGCCGGCTTCTGCCCGGGTCCGGCGCTGGTGGCGCTCGGCATGGGCGAGCTGAAGGCGCTGGTCTTCGTGGCGGCCATGCTCGCCGGCATGGGCCTGTACGAGCTGCTCGAGCGGCGCAGGGCGACGCGCCCCGCCACCGCGTGAGCGGCAGGCGGGTCCGGGGCGAGGCCGCGACGTGACGCAGGCCCTCACGCTCGGACCGCTGGTCCTGTCCCTGCCCCTGCTGGTGGGGGCGGCCGCCTTCCTGCTCGCCTCCTGGCTGGGGCGCCGCCTCGGCGGCGCGCATGCGGCCGAGGTCGACCGGCACCTGCTGCGCATGCTGCTGGTGGGGCTGGTGGCGGCGCGCCTGGCCTTCGTCCTGCGCTTCCACGAGGCCTACCTGCAGGCGCCGCTGTCCATCGTGGACATTCGCGACGGTGGCTGGGACGCGCTCGCCGGCCTCGGCGTGGCACTGGCCTATGCCGCCGTACTGCTCGCGCGCGGTGCCACGCTGCGCAAGCCCGTGCTCGCCGCCCTGGGCGTGGCCGCCGGCATCTGGGTCGGCGCCAGCGTGCTGCTCGCGGACGACCGCGAACATGAAGTCCGCCTGCCCGACCTGACGCTGGTCGCCACCGACGGCGCGACGGTGCGCCTGCCCGATTTCACCGGACGGCCTACCGTGGTCAACCTGTGGGCCACCTGGTGCCCACCCTGCCGGCGTGAGATGCCGGTGCTGCAACGGGCCCAGGCCGCGCGCCCCGATGTCCACTTCGTCTTCCTGAACCAGGGCGAAGCGCCGCAGCAGGTGGTGGCCTACCTCGCCCGCAGCGGCCTGCAACTGCGCAACGTCCTGCTCGACACCCGCAGCCAGGCCGGCGCTGCCCTGGGGCACCGCGTCTTGCCGACCACCTTGTTCTTCGATGCGAATGGACGGCTGGTGGATACGCGGGTGGGGGAGTTGTCGGAGGCGACGCTGGCGCAGCGGCTGCAGCATCTGCTGCACTGAGTGCAGTTGGGGCGCCGCCGCCCCTTACGTCCTGCCGAGCGGCAGTGCGGAGGACCCCGCCAGGACCGCATGGGCTGGCGCGGCGACCAGGGAGTTGATCCGCTTGAGGTCGGCGATCAGGTCGATGTGCAGCGCGCTCGTCTCGATGCTCGCGGCGCTGCGGTCCATCAGGCGCCCGAGGTGGGTGCTGGCATAGGCGCGTTCCAGCGCGCTGAAGCGGGCCTTTTCCTCCAGCAGCCTGCGGGCGTCGCGCGCGTTGCCGTGCAGGAACACGCTGGTGCTCAGGCGCAGGTTGTCCAGCAGGCGCGCGTGCAGCTCCTCGATCTCCGCCATGCCCTGTTCGGAGAAGCTGCGCTGCGGCTTGATCTTCTTCTCCTCGATGTCGGCGATCACGCGCTCGATGGTGTCGGCCACCTGCTCCAGGTTGATGGAGAAGTTGATGATGGCGGCCCAGCGCCGGGCTTCCTCCTCGCCCAGTGCATCGCGCGGGATCCGGGTCAGGTAGTACTTGATGTCCGAATGCAGGCGGTCGACGGTGTCGTCCATCCGCCGCAGGCCCGCTGCGAGTTCCAGGTCGTTGCTGCGGATCACCTTCAGCAGGCCGGCCAGCATGCTTTCCACGACGTCGGCCTGGTGCAGCGCCTCGCGTGCGGCGTTGGAAATCGCCAGCGAGGGCGTGGACAAGGCCGCCGGATCCAGGTGGCGCGGCCGCGCCCCGGTGTCGGCAGCCGGCGCGGGCAGCAGCCTGGCCGTGAGGCGGGCGACCGCGTTGGTCAGGCCGATGAAGGCCACGCTGGCCAGCACGTTGAAGCTCAGGTGGAACAGCACCACCGAGTGGTTGGCGCCGCCGGCGTGCACCGCCACGTGCTTCAGCCACGGATCCACCAGCGGCGTGGCGCCCGCCACGCCCAGGACCTTGAACAGCAGGTTGCCCAGCGTGACCTGCCGCACCACCACGGGCGACTTCGCCGTGGTCAGCACCGCCAGCAGCCCGCTGCCCAGGTTCGCGCCCAACACCAGGCCCAGCGCCACGTCCGGCGGCACCACGCCGGCGGCGGCCATGGCGGCCACCAGCAGCACCACCGCCAGGCTCGAGTAGGTCGCCACCGCCAGCACGGCGCCGAGCGTGATCTCGAGCAGCACATCGCGGGTGATCGAGGCGATGGCGGCGCGCATCGCCTCGCTCTCGAACATCGGCCCGGTGGCCACGACGACCAGCTGCAGCGCCAGCAACATGAGGCCCAGCCCGATCAGCGCCCGGCCGACGTGGCCGGCCGCGCTCTGGGGCCGGTTGATGGCCAGCACCACGCCGAGCAGCAGGAACAAGGGCGACAGCCAGGAGAGGTCGGCCGAGAACAGCACCGAGATCAGCGCCGTGCCGATGTCCGCGCCGCGCATGACGGCCAACGCGGCCGGCAGCGTGATCAGGCCCTGGCCCACGAAGGAGGAGGTCATCAGCGAGGTGGCCGTGCTCGATTGCACCACCGCCGTCACGGCCATGCCGGCCAGGGCCGCCGACAGGCGGCTTCCCAGGCTGCGCTGTAGCACCAGCCGCAAACGCGCGCCGAAGACCTGCAGGACGCCCGCCCGCACCATGTGCGTGCCCCAGACCAGCAAGGCGACGGCGGCGAACAGGTGGAGGAGCGTTTTCATGGGTTAGTCAGGGTAAACCCTGAAAACTCAAACAGTTACAGAATTTGGAAAAGTGTGGATCTTTGGGTTTTTGGGGCTATCATAGTTCAGCATGAAAGCCCCCGGCCGTCCCCGCAACGTCCTGTTCATCGTCCTCGACCACTGGCGTGCCGACGCCCTGGGCGCAGCGGGCAATCCGCTGATCAGGACGCCGCACCTCGACGCTCTGGCGGCGGAGTCGGTGCTGTTCCGGCGCCATTTCGGCCAGTGCGCGCCCTGTGCGCCGGCCCGGGCTTCGTTGCTCACGGGCATGTACCAGCACAACCATGGCGTCAAGCGCAATGGCACGCCGCTGGCCGCGGAGTTCACCAACGTCGCGCTGGAGATGCGCAAGGGCGGCTACGCACCGGCCCTGTTCGGCTACACCGATACCACCCTGGACCCGCGCGGCCGGGAACCCGGCGATCCGGCGCTGCGCAGCTACGAGGGCGTCCTGCCCGGGTTCGATCCGGTGCTGCCGCTGACGGACGTGCCCCTGCGCTGGCTGGCCTGGCTGGAGGAGCTGGGCTACCCGTTCGGCAATGACATCCAGGAGGCCTACCGCCCGGCCCACCGGCAGCCCGGCGAGGGCCCGACGCGGGCGCCCGCGCAGTTCCAGGCGGAACACAGCATCACGGCCTTCCTCACCGACGAACTGCTTCGCTTCATCTCCATGCGGCGCCAGGAGTCCTGGTTCGCCCATGCCGCCTACATCAAGCCGCACCCGCCCTTCATCGCCAGCGCGCCCTACCACGCGATGTACGACCCGGCGGACATGCCGAAGCCGCGGCGCATGGCCAGCGCCGACGCCGAGGCCGACAGCCATCCGCTGGTGCGCGTGCGCCTGGAAAAGACCGCGGCATCGGCCTCCTGGCGCGATGGCCAGGGCCTGGTGAAGGACCTGCCGGATGCGGACATCGCGCAGCTGCGCGCCACCTACTACGGCATGGTGACGGAGGTCGACGCGCAGCTGGGCCGCCTGATCGGCAAGCTCAAGGAGTGGGGTGTGTACGACGACACGCTGCTCATCGTCACCTCGGACCACGGCGAGCAGCTGGGAGACCACTGGCTGCTTGGCAAGGAGTGCCCGTTCGAGCAGTCCTACCACGTGCCCCTGCTGGTGCGCGATCCGTCCCGCGCTGCCGACGCCACCCGCGGCACTCAGGTGCACCACTTCACCGAAGCAGTCGACTTGATGCCGACCATCCTGCAGTGGGCTGGTGGCGCCATCCCGCGCCAGTGCGACGGCCGCTCGCTGCTCGGATTCCTGCACGGGACGCCGCCGCCCGACTGGCGCGACGCCGCGCACTGGGAATACGACTTCCGCGATACCTGGCTGCCTGGCGCGGAGACCGCGCTGGGGGTGCCCATGGACCGTTGTGGCATGGCGGCGCTGCGCACCGAGCGCCACCTGTACCTGCACTTCGCCGCGCTGCCGCCGCTGCTCTACGACCTGGAGCGCGACCCCGGCTGCCTGGACAACCGTGCAGCGGACCCGGCCTATGCCGCGGCGCTGCTGGAGTGCGCGCAACGCCTGCTCACCTGGCAGCTCGAGTCCGGGCGGCGCGAGCTCACCGGCATGTGCGCGAGCCCGCAAGGACTGGTGGTGCGCGATCCGCACGCGCAATCCTGAGCCGTCTCCGCTTCTTTCTTCCCCGCGCTTTCCGCAACCAACCCCTGGAGGACCGACCCTTGAACAAGCGCAAACTGCTCCCTTACCTGGCGAGCGCCCTGTTGGCCGCGCCGATCGCGAGCTTCGCGGCCCCGATCGAGATCCAGTTCTGGCACCCGGGTCTCGGCGCCCTCGACGAGGCGGTCGATGGCCAGGTCAAGGCCTTCAATGAATCCCAGTCCGACTACAAGGTGGTGCGCTCGTCGCGCGGCTCCTATGAAGAGACCCTGAACAACGCCATCGCCGCCTACCGGGCGAAGAAGCATCCGCACCTTCTGGTAGCGATCGGGGCGTCGACCCAGACCATGCTCTCGTCCAACGCCATCGAGCCGGTGCAGGACCTGATGGCCAGGTCGGGCTACAAGATCGACTGGAACGACTACCTGCAGCCGATCCTGAACTACTACCGCGCCGCCGACGGGCGCCTGCTGTCCTGGCCGTTCAGCGCGTCCACCGTCGTGCTCTGGTACAACAAGGACGCGTTCGCCAAGGCCGGCATCCAGGGCCCGCCCAAGACCTGGGACGAGATGGGGGAGGCCGCGGCCAAGCTGCGCGCTTCGGGCATGCAGTGCGGCGTCACCGCCGGCTGGCAGACGTGGACGCACCTCGACAACTACTCGGTGATGCACGGCATCCAGTACGCCACGAAGAACAACGGTCTCGACGGCGTCGATGCGCGCGTGACCTTCAACAACCCGCAGGTGATCAAGCACATCACGCGGGTGGCGGACTGGGCCAAGGATGGCCGCTACATGTACGCGGGGCGGGGAGGCGGCAGCGCGATTCCGGCGTTCATGTCGGGTCGCTGCGGAATGATGTTCCAGTCCTCCGCGGTCTATGCCTTCCTCAAGAAGGGCACCAAGTTCGAGTTCGATGCCGCTTCGGTCCCGCATGAGCCGGGCGTGTCGCTCCAGAACAACCTGATCGGTGGCGGCACCATCTGGGCGATGAAGGGCCACAAGCCCGAGGAATACAAGGGCGTCGCCGCCTTCCTCGCCTTCCTCGGCAAGCCCGGCCAGCAGATCAAGTGGCACCAGGACACGGGCTACATCCCGCTGACCAACACCGCCTACAAGGTCATGCAGGGGAGCGGCTACTACAAGGAATTCCCGGCGCAGGAAGTGGCGATCAAGACGCTTACCCGCGCCACGCCCACCCGCCAGTCGATGACCATCCGCCTCGGCAACTTCGCGCAGTGCGGCGCGGTCCAGGACGAGGAACTCGAAGCCGTATGGTCGGCCAAGAAGACCCCGCAGGAGGCGATGGACAACGCGGCACGTCGCTGCAACGAGTTCCTGGCCCGCTTCGAACAGCAGCAGAAGGCCGCCAGCCGCTAGGTCTTACCGCAGTACCCCGAGCTCCCGCATGATCAAGCGCGTCCATTTCGAGGGGCACACCTGGCTGGTGACTCTGCTGCTGCTGCCGCAGTTGCTGGTCCTGGCCGTGTTCGCCATCTTTCCCGCCTTCCAGGCCATCCTGCACTCGGTGATGATGTCCGACCCGTTCGGGCAGCATTCCACCTTCGTGGGGCTGGAAAACTTCAAGGCGGTCCTCTCGCGCCCGGAGTACCTCAACTCCGTGTGGCGCACCTTGATCTTCACGGCGGGCTCGACCGCCCTGTCCATGGTGGCGGGGCTGTCCTTCGCGGTATTCGTGGACCACGTGATCCGCGGCAAGAGCGGCTACAAGACCCTGCTGCTGTGGCCCTACGCGATCTCGCCCGTGGTCGCGGGGGTGCTCTGGCTGTTCCTGTTCCACCCGATCTACGGCGCCATCGCATTGATGCTGCGGCAGTTCGGGGTGGACTGGAATCCGCTCCTCGACGGCACCGACGCCATGCTGCTGGTGATCGTGGCCGCCTCCTGGAAGCAGGTCACCTACAACTTCGTGTTCTTCCTGGCTTCGCTGCAGGCGGTGCCGAAGTCCCTGATCGAGGCGGCCGCCATCGACGGCGCGGGCCCGGTCCGGCGCCTGTTCACCGTGGTGTTCCCGCTGGTGGCACCCATCACCTTCTTCCTGATGGTGATCAACATCGTGCACGCCTTCTTCGATACCTTCCCCATCATCGATTCGCTCACCAAGGGCGGTCCGGCCGGCGCGACGGACATCATGGTCTACCGCGTCTACTACGACGGCTTCGTCGCGCAGGACCTGGGCGGCTCCTCGGCGCAGTCGGTGATCCTCATGCTGCTGGTCATCGCGCTTACCTTCATCCAGTTCCGCTTCATCGAGCGCAAGATCAAGTACGCGGGCAAGTAATGGTTGAACGTTCTCCCTGGTTCGATGCCTTCTGCCACGCCATGCTGCTGGTCGGCGTCGTGGCGATGTGCCTGCCCCTGTACTACGCGATCATCGCGGCCACCCACTCGCTGGACGACGTGCTGCTGATCCCCATGCCGCTGACGCCGGGCACGGAACTCCTGGCCAACATCCAGACGGCGCTGGCCAAGCCGGACTTCGCGCGCCAGCTGCTCAATTCGCTGATCGTGGCCGTGGGCGTGACGGTGGTGAAGATCGCCGCGTCCTTCATCGCGGCTTTCGCGGTCACCTACTTCAAGTACCGCTTCCGGGCGTTCGCCTTCTGGATGATCTTCGGCACATTGATGCTGCCGGTCGAAGTGCGCATCGTTCCGACCTACGAGGTGGCGGCCAACGTCCTCGCGCCGATCAACTGGCTGCTGGGCGGGGTCATCGAGGTCAACCTCGAATGGAACCTGCTGGATTCCTACACGGGCCTGATCATGCCGCTGGCCGCGTCCGCTACCGGGACCTTCCTGTTTCGCCAGTTGTTCCTGACGGTGCCCGACGAACTGCTGGAGGCCGCCAAGATCGACGGGGCAGGGCCGGTGCAGTTCGCCCGCGACGTCCTGTGGCCGATCTCCCGCACCAACGTGATCGCGCTGACCGTGATCCTGTTCGTCTTCGGCTGGAACCAGTACCTCTGGCCGATGCTGATCATCACCGAGCCCAGCATGCTCACCGCCGTCGTCGGCCTGGCCAAGACCCTGCCGGGCGTGGCCGATTCCGTGCCGCACTGGCACACAGCGATGGCCTCCACCCTGCTCATCAGCCTGCCCCCCGTGTTGGTGGTCCTGGTCCTGCAGCGCTGGTTCGTCAAGGGCCTGGTGGACGCCGAGAAATAAGCCAAGGGAAGAACACAGAATGGGAATGGTGGATATTCGCCAGGTCGAGAAGTCCTATGACGATGTCAAGGTCATCCATGGCATCGACCTGAGTTTCGCGCCCGGGGACTTCGTCGTCATCCTGGGGCCCAGCGGCTGCGGCAAGTCGACCCTGCTGCGCATGATCGCCGGCCTCGAACGCATCACGGCCGGCGAGATCGCGATCGACGGCCGCGTGGTGAACGAGGTGGAGCCGCGCAACCGTGGCATCGCGATGGTGTTCCAGAACTATGCGCTCTACCCGCACATGTCGGTGCGCGAGAACATGTCGTACGGCCTGAAGCTGGCGCGCGTGGACCGGGCCCGGATCGACGCCAAGGTGCGCGAGGTCGCCGAGATCCTCGGCTTGCAGGCGCTGCTGGACCGGCGCCCGGGGCAGCTCAGTGGTGGCCAGCGCCAGCGCGTGGCCATGGGCCGCGCCATCATCCGCGAACCCAAGGTCTTCCTGTTCGACGAGCCGCTGTCCAACCTGGACGCGAAGCTGCGCCACCAGATGCGCATGGAGCTCAAGCGGCTGCACATGCGGCTGAACGCCACTTCCGTGCTGGTCACGCACGACCAGGTCGAGGCCATGTCGCTCGCTTCGCAGCTCGTGTTGATGAATGCCGGCGTGGTGGAACAGGTCGGCACGCCGACCGAGGTGTACAACCGGCCGGCGACGCTGTTCACCGCCGGCTTCGTCGGCTCGCTGCCGATGAACTTCTTCCAGGGCAGCGTGGCCGATGGCGGCCGCCGCCTGGTGCTGGAGAACGGCGTCGAGCTGCCGATCGAGCGCGACCTGCGGGCCCATGCCGGCAAGAAGATCGTGCTGGGCGTGCGGCCGGACGCACTGCACCTGATGCCGGCCGCAGCAGAGGGCGTGCACCTGTTCCGCGGCAACCTGGACCTCTCCGAGGACCTGGGCAGCGTGCGGCTTCTGCACGTCGACGGCGGCCGCGGCGGCTTTGCCGTGGCCGTGCCTCCGGGTACGCTGGCGACGGGTGCGCTTTGCGCACGCGCGGACGAACAGGACCTGCACGTGTTCGACGCCAGCACGGAGCGTCGCATCTAGGCGCCCCGGAACAAGCAGGGAAGGAGAACGACGATGTGGGCCAAGGATCGCCACCATCGCATACTGGCACTGCTCGCCGCGCGCGAACAGGTCAGCATGGAGAACCTGGCGGAGGAGTTCGGTGTCTCGCGCGAGACACTGCGGCGCGACATCGTGCAGCTGGAGGCCGAAGGCCGGCTCAAGCGCGTGCACGGCGGCTTCATGCGCGTGGGCGGGACCGAGCCGCCGTTCCAGAGCCGCATGGAGACGAATGCCGAAGCCAAGCGCCGCATCGGCGCGGCCGCCGCGCGGGCCGTCGAGCCGGGCATGCTGATCGCCGTGGATGCGGGCACGACCACCATCGCGTTCGCCGAGCACCTCGCCACGATCCCGAAGCTGCAGGTGGTCACCAACTCGCTGGGCGTCGCCAGCACCGTCGGCAAGGCAAGCGGGGTGACCGTGATCCTGCTGGGCGGGCGGCTCGGCGCCGACGTCCCCGGCACCTTCGGCGAGGTCGCCCTGGCCCAGTTGCGGCGCTTCCGGCCGGACCTCGCGTTCATCTCTCCCACGGCCCTGGATGCGGAAGCGGGCGCGATGAACTTCGACGAGGCAGAAGCCGAAATGGCCTCCGCCATGGCGGAATGCGCGGCACGGCTCGTGGTGCTCGCCGACAACAGCAAGCTGGGCAGGAAGAGCCGCGTGCAGATCTGCGCCTGCGGCCGTATCGACATGCTCATCACCGACCGCAAGGCAAGGCCGGCGCAGACAGATCCTCTGCGGGCCGCCGGCTTGCGCGAGCTGGTCGTCGCCTGAGGCGGCGCGCCGCATTTCCCCGTAGTTCCTTCGCATGCATTCGAGTACACCGTCCCCCCAAGCCCTGCTCGAGTTCGCCGGCACGCTGGCCGACCTCGCGCGCCCCGTCGCCCTGCGCTACTTCCGCCAGCCCCTGAAGGTGGAGAGCAAGGCAGACGATTCCCCCGTCACCGTCGCCGATCGCGAGATCGAACGGCTGCTGCGGGAACACATCCGTGCCCGCTTTCCCGACCACGGCATCCTCGGCGAGGAGTACGGCGCCGAACAGATGGCCAGCGACTTCGTGTGGGCCGTCGACCCCATCGACGGCACCAAGAGCTTCGTGACCGGCATGCCGACCTTCGGCACGCTCATCGCGCTGCTGCAGGACCGGCGCCCGCACCTGGGCGTGATCGACATGCCGGCCCTGGGCGAGCGCTGGGTCGGCCTGGCCGGCCAGCCCAGCACCTTCAACGGCAAGGCCTGCCGCACCCGCGCCGGCGTGCCGCTGGACAGCGCGGTGCTGTACTCGACCTCTCCCGAGCAGTTCGCGGGCGCCGACCAGCCGCCCTATGCAGCGCTGTCGCGCGCCGTGGGCCTGCACCGCTTCGGCGGCGACTGCTATGCCTACGGCCTGCTCGCCAGCGGCCTGATCGACGCGGTGGTGGAAGCGACGCTGCAGCCCTACGACTATCTCTCGCTGGTTCCGATCATCGAGGGCGCGGGCGGCGTGGTCACCGACTGGGAGGGCCGTGCGTTGCACATCGCCTCCGATGGGCGCGTGCTGGCTGCCGCCACGCCGGAGCTGCATGCCCAGATGCTTCGCAAGCTGGCGGCCTGAGAGCTGCACCTGCCACCGGAGACCCCGCTTGACCTCTTCCGCCCCCACCGACCTGTGCCACCTCGACGCGACGGAGCTCGTCGCCGGCTACCGGGCCAGGACCTTCAGCCCCATCGATGTCCTCGACGCGGTGCTCGCGCGGACCGACCGGCTCAACCCGCGGTTCAACATGTTCTACCACCTGGACGCGCAAGCCGCCAGGGCGGCGGCAGAAGCCTCGGCGCGGCGCTGGAACGCCGGGGCCCCGCTGGGGACGCTGGACGGCGTGCCCGTGTCCATCAAGGACAGCATCGCCATGCAGGGCACGCCCATGCGGGTGGGCTCGCGGGCCGTGAACATCGTGTCGCGCGAAGACGGCCCGCCGACCGCGCGCCTGCGCGAGGCGGGCGCCGTGCTGTTCGCCAAGACCACCATGCCGGACCACGGCATGTTCGGGGCCGGCACCAGCACCGCCTTCGGCCTCACGCGCAATCCCTGGAATCCGGCCTTCAACACCAGTGGCTCCTCCAGCGGCGCCGGGGCGGCGTTGGCCGCCGGCCTGGGTCCGCTGAGCATCGGCTCCGACATCGCGGGTTCGGTGCGCCTGCCGGCCAGCCTGTGCGGGCTGGCCTCGCTCAAGCCCACCCATGGCGTGGTCCCGCACCTGCCGCCGGTGGCGGTGCGCGAAGCCGGGCCCATGGCGCGCAGCGCGCGTGACCTGCCGGCTGCCTTCGATGTGCTGACTGGCGCCGACCTGCGCGATTTCGGCAGCGTCCCGGTCGTTGCCTGCGCGGAGCCCGCCTGGCGCGAGCCGCGCGCGCTGCGCGTCGGCGTGCTGCTCGACGTGGGCTATGGCGATCCCGCCGAAGCCGCGGTGGTCGCGGCCGTGCGGCGCATGGCCGAGGCGCTCGCGGGCGCAGGCGCGCGGGTGGAGGAGATGCCGCCCATGCTGTCGGTGGATCCGCTTCCCGCCCTCGCCCGCATTGCCGCCACGACGACGCTGGCGCGCTTCGAAGGCATGACCGAGGAACAGCGCGCGCTGAGCTATCCGCGCCTGCGCGCGTTCGCCGAACAGGCGCGCGGGCTGACCGCGCTGGATCTGCAGGCCGCGCAGCAAGCCGTCGACGCGGCCAAGGCCGCGGTGGTGCAGGCGACGTCGCCCTACGACTACGTGATCGCGCCGGTGCTCAGCACCGTCAATTGGCCGGCCGAGAAGGACGCGCCGAACGACGACGACATCTACCGCCTGACCTCCTTCTGCGGCATGTTCAACCAGACCGGCCAGCCGGTGGGCTGCGTGTGCGCCGGCTTCGACGCGCGCGGCCTTCCCATCGGCATGCAGATCGTCGGCCGTCGCTTCGACGATCGCGGCGTGATGCTTTTGGCGCAGCTGTGTGAACAGCTGCGCGGCTTCCGCATGAAATGGCCCGCCTGCGAATGAGCCGCGGCGCCGCCCTCCGCTTTCCAGGACCCGAGATATGAATCCGTTCGCCTTCCAGACCGTGCCCCACATCCTGGTGGAGGCCGGCGTCGCCCGTCGCCTGGGCGAGGTGCTTGCCCAACGCTTTCCCGTCGGCCGCGTGTGCGTGGTCACCGATGCGCCCCTGCATCGCAGCGGCCTGCTGGATCCGGCGCTGGCCAGCCTGGCCGCCAGCGGATGGCAGGTGCAGGTGGTCAGCGACGTGCAGGCCGACCCGCCCGAGCACGTGGTGGAGGCGATCTGCACGCGCGCCCGCAGCCCGGGCACCGACGTCGTACTGGGACTGGGCGGCGGCTCCTCCATGGACGTTGCCAAGCTGGTCGCGGTGCGCCTGGGCAGCGACCAGCCGCTGCAGGAGATGTACGGGATCGACAAGGTGCGCGGCGAGCGCTTGCCGCTGGTGCTGGTGCCCACCACGGCCGGCACCGGCTCGGAGGTGACGCCGATCTCCATCGTGACCACCGGCGCCACCACCAAGAGCGGCATCGTCGCGCGCCAGCTGTATGGCGACATGGCCCTGCTGGACGCCGAGCTCACGCTGGGACTGCCCGCGCCCATCACGGCCGCCACCGGCATCGATGCCATGGTCCACGCGATCGAGGCCTACACCAGCAAGCGCCTGAAGAATCCCCTGTCGGACCATCTGGCGGTGCTGGCGCTGCGGCTGCTGATGGGCAACCTGGTGAAGGTGTGCGACAACGGCCTGGACCTGGCCGCGCGCGAGGCCATGCTGCTGGGGTCCATGCTGGCGGGCCAGGCCTTCGCCAACGCGCCGGTGGCGGCGGTGCACGCGCTGGCCTACCCGCTGGGCGGCCGTTTCCACCTGCCGCATGGCCTGACCAATGCGCTGGTCCTGCTGCCGGTGATGGAGTTCAACCTGCCGGCGGCCGCCGCCACCTATGCGCAGCTCGCGCGCGAAGTGCTGCCCGGCGTCGGCGGCGACGACACGTCCCAGGCGCAGGCCCTGCTGCGCCATCTGCGGGAGCTGGTGGCCTCGACCGGGCTGCCGTTGCGCCTGCGCGACCACGGGGTCACCGAGGCGGATCTGCCCATGCTCGCCGCCGATGCCATGCAGCAGACGCGGCTGCTGGTGAACAACCCGCGCGAGGTCGGCGAGGCCGACGCGCTGGCGCTGTACCGGAAGGCCTTCTGATGGCCACGGACGCGGCGGCCCCGACCGTCCCCGCGCTTCGCGCCGCCGCGGTCGAAAGCCGTGACGAGGCCGTGCGCATGCTGTGCGAACTGGTGCGCCATCCCTCCCTGCTGGGCCAGGAAGCATCGGCCCAGGCGTGCGTGAAGGACTGGTTCCGCGGGCTCGGACTCGACGTGCGCGAGTTCGAGATCGACCACGACAGGATCCGCGAGCACCCCGGCTACTCGCCCTCGTTGTTGTCCTATGCCGGCCGCCGCAACGTGGTCGGCATCCACCGGCCTGTCGCGGCGGTGCGCGGCCGATCGCTGATCCTCAACGGCCACATCGACGTGGTGCCCGTGGGCCACGAAGCCTTGTGGAGCAGCCCGCCCTTCGCGCCGCGCGTGGAGGGCGACCGCGTCTACGGCCGCGGCGCCAACGACATGAAGGCCGGCATCGTCTGCTACGTGATGGCCTTGCGCCTGCTGCGCCGCCTCGGCTGGGAGCCGGCGGCCGAGGTGATCCTGCAGTCCGTGATCGAGGAAGAGTGCACCGGGAACGGCGCGCTGGCCTGCCTGGTGGAAGGCTACGTCGCCGATGCCGCGCTGATCCCCGAACCCACGGACGAGCGCGCAACGAACGCGCAACTGGGCGTGCTGTGGCTGGCGCTGGAAGTGTCCGGGATGCCCGTGCACGCCATGCGCGCCAGCGAAGGCGTGGGCGCCATCGAGTTCGCGCAGTACCTGGTCGAGGAGTTGCGTGCCCTGCAGCGGCAATGGAACGCCCCCGCGCACCGGCATCCCGCCTACTGCGACCATGCGCACCCCATCCACTTCAACCTGGGCAGGCTGGAAGGCGGCGAGTGGGCTTCGTCCGTGTCCACCTTCGCCCGCGCCGAGGTGCGGGTGGGCTATTACCCCGGCCGCACCGCGGCGCAGGTGAAGGCCGAGATCGAGGCCTTGCTGGCCGAGGCCCACGCCCGCCACCCCCGATCCGCGAGCGTCGGCTACCGCGTCACCTACGGCGGCTTCCAGGCCGACGGCTTCGTCGCCGACCTGGAGCATCCCGTCATGCGCACGCTGTCGGACTGCCATGCGGCCGTGCATGGCGCGCCGCCGCAGCCGCTGGCGCTGACCGCCACCACCGATGCCCGCATCTTCCACCTGTACGGAAGCATCCCGGCCAGCTGCTACGGGCCGACGGGTGGATCGCAGCACGGCATCGACGAGTGGGTATCCATCGACAGCATGCTGCGCGTCACCGCGGTCTACGCCCTCTTCATCGCCCGGTGGTGCGGCCTCAACGCGCTGCCCGCTTCGTCCTTCTGAGTACTTCGCGTCGCATGAACTTCCAGCAAAACATTCCTGCAGCCGGACCCACCTCGCGCCGCGCCGTCGTGATCGGCGCCCTGCTGGCCGCCGGTCTCCTGGCTTCCTGCGCGCAAGTGCCGGCGGCCGCCCCGCAGGCGCCTGCGTCGGCGCATCCGCCCATCGTGTTCCTGCACGGCAACGGTGACATGGCGTCCCAGTGGCAGACGCAGCTGTGGCGCTTCGAGTCCAACGGCTGGCCGCGCGAGCGCCTGTTCGCGCTGCGCCATCCCTATCCGCTGGCACGCGGCAACGACCTGGTGCCGCAAGCCGGCCGCACCTCCACCGCCGAACACATGGCCTTCCTGGCCGGCGAGGTGGAGCGCATCCGCCAGGCCACCGGCGCCGACAAGGTGGTGCTGGTCGGCAACTCGCGCGGCGGCAATGCCATCCGCAACTTCATCGTCAACGGCGGCGGTTCGGACAAGGTGAGCCACGCCATCCTGGGCGGCACCCCCAACCACGGCATCTGGGCCATCCCGGGCTACCTGGAGGAGAACGAGTTCTCGGGCCTGAGTCCCTTCCTGAAGCAGCTCAACGCGCCCAAGAATGCCGCGGGCGACGAGGTCACCGGCCCCGTGCGCTGGATGACGCTGCGCTCGGACAACAACGACCGCTACGCCCAGCCGGACGGCCGCTGGCTGGGCCGGCCCGGTCAGCCGACCCTGGTGGGCCATGACGGTCCCGCGCTCAAGGGCGCGCACAACGTGGTGCTGCCTGGCGCGGACCACCGCGAGGTGTCCTACTCCGCCGCCGCGTTCGAGCACACCTGGCGCTTCATCACTGGCGAGAAGCCGCGCACCACCGAGATCGTGCCGCAGGCGCAGGTGGTGCTGCGCGGCACCGTCACCGGCCTGGGGCTGGACCCGCTCGATGCCTCCTCGGGCAACTACACCAACAACCTGCCTTTGCCTGGCGCCGCGGTGGAGGTGTGGCGGGTGGATCCAGAAACGGGGGCGCGGCAGGGCGAGGCCCTGCTGAAGCAGACGGTCGGCAAGGACGGCCGCTGGGGGCCGGCGCAGGTGCCGCCCGGCCATCCGGTGGAACTGGTCGTGTCGGCCGAGGGCTATGCCACCACCCACTACTACCGCAGCGGCTTCCCCCGCGGCAGCGACATCGTGGACCTGCGGGCCCAGCGACTCGCGGTGGCCGACGCGCATGCGGATTCGGTCGTGGTCCTGTGGCGCCCGCGCGGCTACCTGGACCCCGCGCGCGCCATGCGCCTGGACGGCGCGCCGCCGCCCAATGTGCCTGCGGGCTCGGGTGTCGCCCACTCCAAGATCACGCCCCAGGGTGGCCAGCGGACCATCCGCGCCGAGTTCGATGGCGAGCGGCTGGTGGGCCAGACCTGGCCGGCGAAGGACGGCCACATGGTCTATCTCGAGATCACCCAGTAGGCGGGGCCGGCGATGGATCTGAGCGCGCTGGGGCAGCGCGAACTGGACCTTCCCGCGCTGCGGGCCGACCTCGAGGCCACCGTCGCCGCCGGCGAACTGGCCGGTGCCTCCTATGCCGTGCTCACACGCGAGGGCCTGGTGGCCAGCGCTTGCGTCGGTTGGGCCGACCGCGAGGCCGGCGTGGCCATGCGGCCGGACCACCTGTTTCGCATCTACTCCAACACCAAGCTGGTCACGAGCTGCGCGGCGCTGCAACTGCTGGAGCAGGGGCGCTTCGGGCTGGACGATCCGGTGGCCGCGCACCTGCCGGCGCTCCAGGGCTTGCGGGTGCTGCGTCCCGGGGCGGTCACGCTGCACGACACCGAAGCGCTGCGCGAGCCGATCCGCATCCGGCACCTGTTCACCCATACGGCGGGCTTCACCTACGCCTACCGCGAGCCGGGCACGCTGCTGGGCCAGGCCTACCAGGCGGCCAACCTGGCCGATCCGGCGCTGGATTCCCGGCATTTCCTCCAGGCGCTGGCCCGCCTGCCGCTGGTGTTCCAGCCAGGCAGCGCGTGGAACTATTCGGTGGCGACCGACGTGCTCGGCGTGCTGGTCGAAGCGGCCAGCGGATTGCCCCTGGACGCCTACTTCCAGCGCCACATCTTCGATCCCCTGGACATGCGCGACACCTTCTTCTGGGCGCCGCCCGACAAGGCGCAGCGGCTGGCGCCCATGTACCTGCAATCCGGCGTGGGCGGGCTGGTGCGCGCCGAGGGCGACTTCCCGCACCGGGGCGCCTTCCTCACGCCGCAGGCGCGCCTGAGCGGCGGCGGCGGATTGGTGTCCTCGCTGCGTGATTTCAGCAGGCTGGTGGGGACGCTGCTGGCTGGCGGTGCACCACTGCTGAGCCCGCAGAGCATGCCGCTGCTGCTGGACAACCAGTTGCCCGCCGGCATGTGGATCGGCAAGCCGCCGCTCGAAGGCCGCGGCCACAGCTGCGCCGCCTCGGTCACGCAGCAGGTCAGCCCCACCAACCCGGCCACCGCGGTGGGCGAGGTGCAGTGGGGCGGCGTCGGCGGCACGCACTGGTTCTTCTCCCCGAGTGAGAACCTGGCGGTGGTGCTGATGGCGCAGCGCTTCATGGGCTATGGCCTGCCTTTCTGGCTGCGCTTCAAGCAGGCGGTGCGGCGCGCGATGGCGGATCGGCATACCGCTTGCTAGCCCACGGGTCCATGCGCTACGTCACCACGCTCTCCGGCCACGCCTACCGCTTCCGGGATCTGCGCCATCTGATGGCGGCCGCGAGTCCGCCACGCTCGGGCGACCATCTCGCCGGCATCGCCGCAACCAGCGCGCAGGAACGCATGGCCGCGCGCCATGTGCTGGCCGACGTGCCGCTGACCCGGTTCCTGCAGGAAGCGCTCATCCCCTACGAGAGCGATGCCATCACCCGCCTCATCATCGACAGCCATGACGCGCGCGCCTTCGCGCCCGTCGCGCACCTGACGGTGGGCGGCTTGCGCGAGTGGCTGCTGGCCTGCGAGGACGGCGCGGTGCTGGCCGCCCTGGCGCCGGGGCTCACGCCGGAGATGGTGGCCGCGGTGTCCAAGCTGATGCGCAACCAGGACCTGGTGGCAGTGGCGCGCAAGTGCAGCGTCGTCACGCGCTTTCGCAACACCATCGGACTGCCGGGCCACCTGGCGGTGCGCCTGCAGCCGAACCATCCGACGGACGATCCGCGCGGCGTCGCCGCGTCCATCCTCGACGGTTTGCTGCTGGGCGCCGGCGATGCGGTGATCGGCATCAACCCGGTCTCCGACAACCTGCAGGTGCTCGCCGACCTGGCCTCCATGCTGGACGAGCTGATCGGGCGGCTCGCGATCCCGACGCAGGCCTGCGTGCTGACCCACGTCACCAGCACCCTGCGCCTGATGGAGCGAGGCGCCCCGGTGGACCTGGTGTTCCAGTCCATCGCCGGCACCGAGAAGGCCAACCGCTCCTTCGGCGTGACGATCGAGCTGCTCGACGAGGCCTGCGCCGCAGCCCGCGCGCTGGAGCGCGGCACCCTCGGCGACAACGTCATGTATTTCGAGACCGGCCAGGGCAGCGCGTTGTCGGCCGACGCGCACCATGGCGTGGACCAGCAGACCTGCGAAGCGCGCGCCTATGCGCTGGCGCGGCGCTACCGGCCGCTGCTGGTGAACACCGTCGTCGGCTTCATCGGGCCGGAGTACCTGTTCGACGGCAAGCAGATCATCCGCGCCGGGCTGGAAGACCACTTCTGCGGCAAGTTGCTGGGGCTTCCCATGGGCTGCGACGTCTGCTACACCAACCATGCCGAAGCCGACCAGGACGACATGGACAACCTGCTCGTGCTGCTGGGCGCGGCCGGCCTCAACTTCGTCATCGGCGTGCCCGGCGCCGACGACGTGATGCTCAACTACCAGAGCACCTCGTTCCACGATGCGCTGTTCATGCGCCAGACGCTGAACCTCGCGCGCGCGCCCGAGTTCGAGGACTGGCTGCAGCGCATGCAGATCACCGGGGCCGGCGGCCGGCTGCGCGGCGATGGCCTCGGCCGGCTCGGCGACGCGCTCGGGGCGCTGCAGGCGTTGAACTAGGGGAGGGCGGATGACCATGGACATGCTTCCTTCGGTGACCTCCGGCGATGAGACGGCCGCGGACCTCTGGGCGCGCTGGCGCCCGGCCAGCCCCGCCAGGATCGGCCTGGGGCGGGTGGGTGCCGGCATGCCGACAGCCGAGGTGCTGCGCTTCGGCTGGGCCCACGCCATGGCGCGCGATGCCATCCATGTGCCGCTGGACGTGGCGGACCTGTGCCGGCAGCTCGCAAGCCAGGGCCGCAGCGTCCTGCACGCGCACAGCGCCGCCGCGGACCGCATGACTTACCTGCGGCGCCCGGACCTCGGCCGCCGGCTGGCCCCGGACAGCGCCGCGCAACTGCAGGCGCAGCTGGGGGGCGGGGACTGCGACCTCTGCGTGGTGGTGGCCGACGGCCTGTCGTCGCTGGCGGTGGCGCGGCATGCGGCACCCCTGCTGCAAGCCCTGCAGCCGCTGCTGGCGCCGGGCCTGCGCATGGCGCCCGTGGTGGTGGCGACGCAGTCCCGGGTGGCGCTCGCGGACGAGGTCGGCGAGATCTGCGGCGCCCGTCTGGCCCTGATCCTGATCGGTGAGCGGCCCGGCCTGAGTTCGCCAGACAGCCTGGGCGTGTACCTCACGCACGCACCGCGCCGCGGACGCTCCGACGCCGAGCGCAACTGCATCTCCAACGTTCGGCCCGAGGGCCTCGGCTATGGCGCGGCCGCGCACAAGCTGGCCTGGCTGATCGGCCAGGCGCTGCGGCGGGGCTACACCGGCGTCGCACTGAAGGACGAGAGCGGGCTCGCCGAGGTCGGCGACGCGCACGCGCCGCGGCTGGCGCGTTCCTGAACGGATGGCGTAACCTGCCGCGACCTGCTCGCAAAGGGGCCGTATTGGCGACGTGTGAATGACGCTTCCTCTCCCGGTTCTCGCCGCCGTCCTGTTCGGCGCGCTCCTGCACGCCGGCTGGAACACGCTGGTGAAATCCAGCCAGGACAAGGCGCTGGACAATGCCCTGATCAGCCTGTTCGGCGCGCTGCTCGCCCTGCCGCTGCTCGCCTGGCTGGGCCTGCCGCCGCGCGCCGCCTGGCCCTGGCTGGTTGCCTCCGCCCTCATCCACGTCGGCTACTACGCCACGCTCAGCCAGGCCTACCGCCACGGCGACCTCGGACTCACCTATCCGCTGATGCGCGGGAGCGCGCCGCTGCTGGTGGCCCTGTCGTCCATGGCAGTGCTCGGCGAGACGCTGCCGCCGCTGGCCTGGGTCGGCGTGCTCGGCGTGTGCGCGGGGGTACTGGTGCTGGGCTTGTCCGCGCAGGCCATGGCCGCGCCGCGCGCGGTGGGCTTCGCGCTGGCCAACGCCAGCCTGATCGCCGCCTACACCCTGGTGGACGGGCGCGGCGTACGCGCCAGTGGCGATGCGCTGCGCTACACGCTGGCCCTGTTCGCCCTCAACGGCTGGGTCTTCAGCGGCATCGTGCTGGCACGCCGCGGGCGCGCGGCGGCCTGGACCTATGCGCGCCGGCGGGCGCCCCTTGCGGCGCTGGGTGCCGCGGCCAGCTTCGGCTCGTATGCGCTGGCGCTGTGGGCCATGCTGCATGCGCCCATCGCCGTGGTGGCCGCGCTGCGCGAGACCTCGGTGCTGTTCGCGGCACTGCTCGGCACCTGGGTGCTGCGCGAGCGCTTCAGTCCGCGTCGTGCGCTGGGAACGGCCGTCATCCTGGCCGGTGCGATCGTGCTGCGGCTCGCATGAACCAGGCGTGGCCGGGCGCCTTTGCCTTCTGACCATCGAACAGGGCCCTTGCCAAGGCCCGCAACCATCCTGACGACCCCTGAAACAATGACGATGCCAAGCAGCTCTCCCCTTCAATCCCTGCGCGATCCTTCCCTGCTGAAGACCGATGCCCTCGTCGGTGGCCAATGGATCGCGGGACCCGCGCGCTTCGCCGTGCACGACCCCGCCACCGGCGACCGGCTGGCCGAGGTCGCCAACCTGGGCCCGGCCGAGGCGCAAGCGGCCATCGCCGCCGCCGACCAGGCGTGGGGCTCCTGGCGCAAGGCTGGCGCCAAGGCGCGCAGCCAGCTGCTGCGCAAGTGGTTCGACCTGCTGATGGCGCACCAGGAAGACCTGGCGCGGCTGATGACCGCCGAACAAGGCAAGCCGCTGGCCGAGGCGCGCGGCGAAGTCGCGTATGGCGCCAGCTTCGTCGAGTGGTTCGCCGAGCAGGCCAAGCGCGTCAACGGCGAAACGCTGCCCCACTTCGACGAGAACCGGCGCGTGCTGGTGCTGCGCGAGCCGATCGGCGTGTGCGCCGCGATCACGCCCTGGAATTTCCCGCTGGCCATGATCACGCGCAAGGTCGCCCCGGCCCTGGCCGCCGGCTGTCCGGTGGTCATCAAGCCGGCGGAACTGACGCCGCTCACCGCGCTGGCCGCGGCCGAACTGGCGCTGCGCGCCGGCATCCCGGCGGGCGTGCTCAACGTGGTCACCGCCGATGCCGCCAACAGCGTGGCCGTCGGCAAGGTGCTGTGCGCCAGCGACGTCGTGCGCCACCTGTCCTTCACCGGCTCCACGGAGGTCGGCCGCATCCTGATGGCGCAGTGCGCCCCCACCGTCAAGAAGCTCTCCCTGGAACTGGGCGGCAACGCGCCCTTCATCGTCTTCGACGACGCCGACATCGACAGCGCGGTCGAGGGCGCCTTCGCCAGCAAATACCGCAACGCCGGCCAGACCTGCGTGTGCAGCAACCGCTTCTACGTGCAGGACCGCGTGTACGACGCGTTCGTCGCCCGGTTCGCCGAGCGCGTGCGCCGTGCCAAGGTCGGCAACGGATTCGAAGCCGGCGTGGAGCAGGGGCCGCTCATCGAGGAGTCCGCGGTCGCGAAGGTCGAACGGCACCTCGCGGACGCCGTGGCCAAGGGTGGCCGCGTTGTCACCGGCGGACGCCGGCTGGGCGGCCTGTTCTACGAGCCCACCGTGGTGGCCGACGCCACGGCACAGATGCTGTGCGCGCGCGAGGAGACCTTCGGGCCCTTCGCGCCGGTGTTCCGCTTCCATGCCGACGAGGAGGCCATCGCCGCGGCCAATGCCACCGAGTTCGGGCTGGCCAGCTACTTCTACAGCCGCGATGTCGGCCGCATCTTCCGCGTGGCCGAAGCGCTGGAGTACGGGATGATCGGCATCAACACCGGCATGATCTCGATGGAGCATGTGCCCTTCGGTGGCGTCAAGCAATCGGGCCTCGGGCGCGAAGGCTCCGAGCACGGCATCGAGGAGTACGTGGAGCTCAAGTACCTGTGCCTGGGGGACATTGCGCGCTAGTCCCGTCCGGCATCAGGGCAGGCAGGGCAGAGGCTCCGAGGCGAAAGGCGAGGCGGCCATGGGCACGGGGCTCCTGCCCGCGCGGACTGGCTGCCGAGCCCCCTTTTCAGGGCCAAGGATGCGACTCCACGGTGCCCGGCGTGGCTGCAGGCATCGGGAGGGGCTGGGCGTCTGGGGCTGGGGCGAAGGCTCTCCGGCTTCGATGCCGGGATGGCTCGCCCGAAGAGGCTTACATCGGATCAACGCGATCCGGGAGTTGTGGCGCGGCTGGCGGGGATCGAACCCACGACCCTTGGCTTCGGAGGCCAATACTCTATCCACTGAGCTACAGCCGCAGCACCGGGCATTGTACCCCGTGCCCGGTCCGTGCCGGTGGCCGGCGCGGCCGGCGTCTTCGTCGGCGCCAGGGCGCGGCAAACGGCGAGCGGGCATGACGCCGGAGCCATGGCGCGCATCGCCGCCCACAATGCACGGCGCCTGCCGCAGCGTGGTCCCCGCGGCGCGGCAGCCCTGTCGGAACGCAGCGAGCCGCCGCCGTGTCCTGGACGCCGCGCAGGGGCTGGCCGTCCGGCCCTTTCGGCCCACCGCGGGCCGGCGGGGAGCGCCTGTCCCGCTGGCTATAATCGCCGGTTGATTTCGAGTCCGCGCCACGACGGGCGGAGACCGTGCATTCATTGAGGACGCCATGAGCGAAGAAGCCCACACCGGCCCGATCAAGACCCCCAAGCAGCTGCTGATCGCGGTGCTGTTCTCCTTCCTCGTACCGGTTTTCGTCATCATTGCGCTGGTGATGTACGTGGCATCGGACAGCAAGCCCGCCGGCAGCACCGACGCCGAGAAGTTCGCCCTGGGCGGAGTGACGGCGCAGGATCTCGAGCGCGGCGCCAACGAACGCATCCGCAAGGTCGGCACCGTGGAAATCCGCGACGCCAACCGCCCGCTGAAGGCCGGCCAGGAGGTCTACAACGCCCAGTGCGCGGCCTGCCACGCGACCGGCGCGGCCAACGCGCCCAAGTTCGGCGACACCGCGTCCTGGGCCAACCGCATCGCCTCCGGCTTCGACGCGCTGGTGCAGTCCGCCCTCAAGGGCAAGGGCGCCATGCCGGCCCAGGCC
>JAEZKX010000267.1 GCA_023436025.1 Pseudomonadota bacterium
ACATGTTGGGGATCAGGCCGTCGCGGATGTAATGGCCGAAGGTGTGCAGGATCCAGCCCGCCTCCATGTGGCGGCCGGTGGCCAGCGTCAGCCCCTCCAGCGCGATCATCGTATCGCGGCCCCAGTCGGTGAACCAGTGGTAGCCGGCGATGATGGTGCGCACCTGGTCGCCCTCGGCCTGGGCGCGGGCCGCGTCGGCCCGGCGGCTGAAGGGCGTGATGATGAACTGGTCGGCCGCCAGCACCAGCTCGCCGGCGCGCCCGCTGCGCGCGGCCGGGTTGGCCTGCTCCAGCAGGCGTTCGCGGCGGCTGTGCTCGGCGTGCAGCGCCTGCTGCGGCGTCAGCGCCAGGATCTTGTCCCAGTCCTCGGTGGACGCGATCAGCGTGCATTCCTCGCCCGGCGCCAGCTCGGCACGAAAGCGCCCCGGCGTCCACACCGAGCCGCGGTCCGGGTAGCCGCGCGAGGCCTCGACGCGGTAGAAGAATTCGTTGAAGCTGCCGCCTTCGAGCACCAGCTCGGGCTCGCGGCCGTCCAGCAGCAGCCGCAGCGGCGGCAGGTGGGTGTCGCGGGTGGAGTAGACCTCGAAGCGGTCGCCCATGGCCTCCAGCCGGAAGGCGTCGTCCGGCGGCTGCGAGACCGGGGCCTCGTGCGGACGGAAGTTCATGCGCGGCCGCAGGATCAGCCGGGCGCCGTGGCCGCCGTCGGTCATGCGGTAGTTCACGTGCACCGTGTTCTGGCCGTAGGGCAGCAGGATGCGCTTCTCCACCACCACGTCGCCCACGCGGTAGCGCCACACCGGCAGTCCGGTTTCGAGCCGGAATTCGGTGAGGATCTCGGGCAGGTCGTAGGCCGCGCCGGGCCGTTCCTCCCCGGTCAGGCGCACCACGCGCTTGTCCGGCAGCTGCAGCCACTCGCCCAGGTGGCTGAGCATCACCGTGCGGCCGATCGGCGTGGGCAGCGCCGCCACCAGCAGGCCGTGGTAGCGGCGCGTGCAGACGCCGGCGATGGAGCCCGAGGCATAGCCGCCCAGCCCGTTGGTGGCCAGCCATTCGCGCGTCAGCAGGCGCTCGGGGCGCTCGGCGTTGCCCGGCCATGGCATGGTGTTGACGATGGCTTCAGCCATCAGCTTCCTCCTTGTACGGTTGCGCAACAAGCACGGCAGCGGCATGCGCGGGCAGCCGCCAGAAGTGCTCGCCATCGGGTTCGGCCATGCCGTTGCCGTGGTAGCGGGGATGCTCGCTGTGCCACGCCAGGCGCCAACGGCAGCCTGCGGGCGGCGCCAGCAGCGGCTCCGGCATGGGCCGCAGCGGCAGCGTGGCGCCCAGGTTGACCAGCAGTAGGCGGTCGTCGCCGGCGGCTGCGAAGAAGCGCAGCAGGAAGGCCTCGGCGCCCAGCACCGCGCCGTGCATGCGCGCGGCATCCTGCGCAGCGAACACCGGGTCCTCGCGCCGCAGCCGCAGCAGGTCGCGGTGCAGGTCCATCACGGCGGCATGCGGCCCCAGCTCGCGCTCGCCATGGTCGAGCTTGGACGCCAGGAAGGTCCGCGGGTCGGCCGGCGCCGCCAGCAGGGCCCGCCCCTCGGGGCTGCCGATGCTGGGGAACTGCGCGAGGAAATCGTGCCGGCCCTTGTGCACCAGTGCGTTGAGCGCGTCCTCGTGGGCCGCGAAGTAGAGGAAGGGGGCAGAGGCAGCGAACTCCTGCCCCTGGAACAGCAGCGGCGTGCAGGGCCCCAGCAGCATCAGCGCCGTCAGCGCGCGCAGGCGCCCAGGCGTGGTGAGCATGTGCAGGCGCTGGCCGCGCGCACTGTTGGCCACCTGGTCGTGGTTCTGCAGGAACTGGATGAAGGCGTGCGCCGGCAGGTCGAGCGCCGGATGGCCGCGCCGCTTCTTCTGCCAGTCGTACCACTGCCCCTGGTAGAGGAAGCCCCACTTGAGCGCCGAGATCAGTTCCTGCGGCGTACCGCGGGTTTCGGTGTAGTAGGCCTCGCAGGCGCCAGTGGCCGCCACCACTGCGCTGTGGTGGAAGTCGTCGTTCCACAGCGCGTCCAGCCCGTGGCCGCCGCGCTCCTGCGGCCGCGCCAGCTCGGCATGCTGGGGCTCGTTCTCGGCCGTCAGGTAGAGGCTGCGCGGCGCAGCCGCCGCGCGCACGCGCCGGGCCATCTCGGCCACCACGTAGGTGTCGCTCTCGTCGAAGATGCATTGGGTGGCGTCCAGGCGCAGGCCGTCGAAGTGGAACTCGGTGATCCAGTAGACCGCGTTGGCGACGAAGAATTCGCGCACCGGCGCGCTGTGGCGGCCGTCAAAGTCGATGGCTTCGCCCCATTCGTTGGCGTAGCGGCTGGTCAGGTAGTGCGGCGAGAAACGCGGCAGGTAGTTCCCGCTGGGCCCCAGGTGGTTGTAGACCACGTCGAGGATCACACCCAGGCCGATGGCGTGCGCCCGGTCGATGAAGTGGCGCAGCGCATCGGGCGTGCCGTACAGCCGCGTGGGAGCGAACAGGTTGACGCCGTCGTAGCCCCAGCCGAACGGGCCGTTGAACTCGTTGACCGGCATCAGCTCGATGGCGGTGACGCCGAGGTCCTTGAGATAGGGAAGATGCTCTTCCGCGGCGGCGTAGGTCCCCTCGGGCGTGAAGGTGCCGACATGCAGCTCGTAGAGCACCTGGCCGCGCGCATCGAGGCCGCGCCAGGCGGCATCGCTCCAGCGGAAGGCATCGGGGTCGACCACTTCCGATGGCCCGTGCGGCCCGTCCGGCTGCCAGCGCGATGCCGGATCGGGAAAGGCCTCGCCGCCGTCGAGGCGCAGGCGGTAGCGCGTGCCCGGCACCGCTTCGGCCACGCTGCCCGCGAAGTACCCGTCCGGTTCGGCGTCCAGGGCGACTTCGGGAAGTCCTTCGCACACGACGTCGACGGCGCGTGCCGCCGGCGCCCACACGCGGAAATGCGTGCCTTCGCCAGGACGGTACTCGGCCCCGATCGGCATGCGCCTCGTCATGTTGTTCATGGTGTGTGTCGAGGAAGCGAACCATTCTGCTACGCAGCTTGGCGCGCGCGTGTCAGCCGGCTGCGCGACCTGGCACGGCGCGCGAAACAGCTCAGGCATGCGCGAAAACACTCTCCCCTGGACTGCTGCTCGAGCCATAGAGTGGTCCGCATGAACATGCAGTCCGCTCTTTCATTCCCGCGGCGCCGCCGCATCCTCACTGCCGCGCTGGCCGCGGCGTTCGCGCCGCTGGTCCATGCGCAAGCGGCCTATCCCAGCAAGCCCGTCCGTATCCTGGTCGGCTACGCGGCCGGCGGCGGCGTGGATGCGCTGGCGCGCATGCTGGCGCAGCGGCTTTCGCCGCTGCTGGGCCAGCAGGTGGTGGTGGAAAACCGCGCGGGCGCGGCCGGCATGATCGCCGCCGACACCGCTGCCAACGCGGCGGCCGACGGCTACACGCTGCTGATGGCCGAAAGCGCCCTGCTGATCGCGCCGCACCTGCAGGCACGCGCACAACTCGATCCGCTCAAGGCCTTCACGCCGGTGGCCGGCGCCTTCATCGCGCCGCTGATGATCGTCGCCAACAACAACGTGCCGGCCGCGACGCCGCAGGAACTGGTGGCGTTGCTGAAGGCCAACCCGGGCAAGTACTCCTACGCGACCTCCGGCGTGGGCACGGTGCACCACCTCGGTTTCGAGATGTTGAAGGCGCAGACCAAGGCCTTCATCGTCCACATTCCCTACCGCGGCGCCTCGCAGATCATGCCGGACGTGATCAGCGGCCAGGTGCCCTTCGGCGTGGTCAGCGCGGCCGCCGGCCTGGCGCAGGCGCGCTCCGGCCGCCTCAAGGCCGTGGCGATGATGAGCCCGGAGAAGCTGCCCGGCGCCGAGAAGGTCGCGCCCCTGTCGGCGGCCCTGCCCGGCTTCAATGCGGCGCCGCGCCTGATGCTGCTGGCTCCGGCCGGCACGCCGGCGCCGGCGCTGGAGCGACTGAACGAGGCCACCCGCACCGTGCTGGCCAGCACCGAGCTGGCGGAGGTCGCGGCGCGCCAGGGCGCCATTCCCGCCTACATGGGGCCAGCCGCGCTGTCCGCCGACCTGGTGCGCGAATCGGCCGCCTGGCAAAAGGTGATCCGCGAACAGAAGATCACGGCCGAATGATGGATTCCCGTCCTTGCATCGGCCTGGTCGTGCCACCCGCGCACGGCGAGGTGCCGCAGGATGCGGCCGCGCTCTACGGCGACCGTTACCGCTTCATCGCCCGCGGACTGGGTATCGGCGGCGTCTCGCCCGAAGGCTTCGCTCCGGTGGTCGACACCATCGTGGACCGGGCGCGCGAAATGCGCGCCGCGGGCGCCGAAGCCATCTCCATGATGGGGACGTCCATCAGCTTCTACCGCGGCCCGGAATTCACCGAGTCGCTGCGGCGGGCGATGCAGGAGGCGACCGGCGTGCCCTGCACGACCATGAGCCACGCCATCGTGGCGGCGCTGCGCCAGCTGGGTGTGCAGCGCGTGGCGGTCGCCACCTCGTACATCGACGAACTCAACGACAAGTTGCTGGCCTACCTCACGCATGCGGGCTTCACCGTGACCGCGATCGAGGGCCTGTCGATCACCGCCGTGAACGAGGTCGTGGCGGTGACGACCGACGCACTGGTGGATCTGTCGAAGAAGGTCTACGCGCGCGACACCAGCGCCCAGGGCATCTTCATCTCCTGCGGCGGCCTGCTGACGCTGGATGCGATCCGGCGGCTCGAAGACGAGCTGGGCATCCCCGCCACGGCCAGCTCGCCCGCGGGTTTCTGGGACGTGGTGCGCACGACGGGCCTGGACCCGCGGTCCGGAGCGGGGGGACGTCTGTTCTCCGCCTGAGGGCGGACAGCCGGACGCCGAGGGCGCGAAGGGTACGCAGAGGACGCAAAAAGAAACAGCCGGGAAAGTTTTGCGGGTGTTCCTTGCGCCCGTCGTCTCTGGGATCGGTGCGATGCCGCGGCCTTGCCATGGCTTTCTTGCCAGAGGTGAAAGGACCGCGTCGCACCGGCGCCAGCGGCGCGAAGACCGGGCTGCCTGGCGCGCTTCCTGCTATTTCACGGCATAGCCACTTCATCGGGGTTGCCGTGCGTCACTTTCCTTCCACCCGGCGCTCGGCGCTGCAGGTGCTGGCCGCCGGCGCGGCCGCGGCCGCGATGCCGGCCTGGGCGCAGTGGCCCGACAAGCCGGTGAAGATCATCGTCACCTTTCCGCCCGGCGGCTCCAGCGATGTACTGGCCCGGCTGCTGGCCGAGCAGCTGGCCAGGAAGCTGGGCCAGGCGGTGGTCGTCGACAACAAACCCGGCGCGGGTGGCACCGTGGGCGGCGCGCTGGTGGCGGCGGCGCCGGCGGACGGCTACACGCTGATGCTGTCCAACACGACACCCATCGCACTGGGCCCATTCACCCTGGAGAAGCTGCCCTACGATCCGCTGGCCGGCTTCACCCACATCGCGTCGTTGGGCGCGGCGCCCCTGGTCGTCATGGCCAGCAAGCCCTCCAACATCCGGACCTGGGCCGACTTCGAGGCTGCTGCACGCCGCGACGGCCGCATCGACTTCGGCTCCGGCGGCCCAGGCTCCATCGGCCACATCCACGGCGAATTGCTCAAGCGCGCCACCGGCATCAACATGGTGCACGTGCCCTACCGCGGCGGCGCGCCCATGACCACCGACCTGATCGCCAACACCATCCCGGTGGGCATCGACGTGATCACCGCCTATGTGCCCTTTTTCAAGACGGGCCAGTTGGTGCCGCTGGCCGTCACCGGCAAGCGGCGCTCGCCGCTGATGCCCGAGGTGCCGACGATGGTCGAACTCGGCCAGCCCACGCTGGTGCTGGAGAACTTCTTCGGCTTGTCGGGGCCGGCGCGGATGCCCGCCGACCTGGTGGGGCGCCTCAACACCGCGTGCAACGAGGTGCTGGCGCTGCCCGCGCTGCAGAACAGGCTGGCCGACCTGGGCATCGTCGCTGCGGCCGAGACGCCTGCGGCCTTCCAGGCCTTCGTCAAGACCCAGGTCGACATCCTGGGCAGTGCGGTGAGGAGCGCGGGCATCAAGCTGTAGGCCGCGCTGCCCGGCGCGGCGGGCGCGTCGCTCAGGCCGGCCCGCGCAGCACCGCGATCGCCTCGTCGCGGCAGACCGGCCCGTCGACCTCGACCGCGCGCGAGGCCCGCTGCAGCAC
>JAEZKX010000274.1 GCA_023436025.1 Pseudomonadota bacterium
CCGCCGCCCTGGCCGGTGCGCGGCCCAGCCGCGTCATCGCCGAGGCGCAGGCGCAGCCCGCCGGCCCGGCCACGGCGCCGGTGGAGGTCAAGCACACGGTGTGCAGCCACTGCTCGGTCGGCTGCGCGGTCAAGGCCGTGGTGCAGAACGGCATCTGGATCCGGCAGGACACGGCCTTCGACTCCCCGATCAACATGGGCGCGCACTGCGCCAAGGGGGCCTCGGTACGCGAGCACGGGCACGGCGAGCACCGGCTGCGCTACCCCATGAAACTCGTCAGCGGCAAGTACCAGCGCATCGGCTGGGACCAGGCCATCGACGAGGTGGGCGACAAGTTGCTGCAGCTGCGCGCGCAGGCCGGCCCCGACGCGGTGTTCTGGATCGGCTCCAGCAAGCACAACAACGAACAGGCCTACCTGCTGCGCAAGTTCGTCTCGATGTTCGGCTCCAACAACTGCGACCACCAGGCCCGCATCTGCCACTCGACCACCGTCGCCGGCGTGGCCCAGACCTTCGGCTACGGGGCCATGACCAACTCGTTCAACGACCTGCACAACACCAAGGCGGTGCTGTTCATCGGCTCCAATCCGGCCGAGGCGCACCCCATCTCCATGCTGCACTTCCTGCATGCCAAGGAGCTGGGCGCCAAGATGGTGGTGATCGACCCTCGCTTCACCCGCACGGCCCGCTTCTCGCACCACTATGCGCGCATCCGCCCCGGCACCGACATCGCCTTCGTCTGGGGCATGCTGTGGCACATCTTCCAGAACGGCTGGGAAGACAAGGACTACATCGCGCAGCGCACCTTCGGCATGGACGAGGTGCGGCGCGAGGTGCAGAAGTGGACGCCACAGCGCGTGAGCGACATCAGCGGCGTGTCCGAAGCCTCGGTGCGCAAGGCCGCCGAGATCCTGGCGATGAACAAGCCCTCCTCGGTGGTCTGGTGCATGGGCATCACCCAGCACAGCGTGGGCACCGCCAACGTGCGGGCGCTGTCCATCCTGCAGCTGGTGCTGGGCAATGTCGGCATTTCCGGCGGCGGCACCAACATCTACCGCGGCCACGACAACGTGCAGGGCGCCACCGACGTCGGCCCCAACCCGGATTCGCTGCCCGGCTACTACGGCATCGCCGAGGGGGCGTGGAAGCACTTCGCCACCGTCTGGGGCGTGGACTACAACTGGCTGCTCTCGCGCTTCGGCTCCAAGGCGCTGATGGAGAAGCCCGGCACCACCGTGTCGCGCTGGTACGACGCGGTGCTGGAGAACAAGAACTACCTGGACCAGCCGGGCAACGTGCGCGCCTGCGTGTTCTGGGGGCATGCGCCCAACAGCCTCACGCGCATGCCCGACATGCAGTCGGCCATGCAGAAGCTCGACCTGCTGGTGGTGATCGACCCCTACCCGACGATGACGGCGGCCATGCACGGGCGCAAGGACGGCGTCTACCTGCTGCCGTCGACCACGCAGTTCGAGACCCAGGGCTCGTGCACCGCCTCCAACCGCAGCATCCAGTGGCGCGAGCGCGTGATCCAGCCGCTGTTCGAGTGCAAGACCGACCACGAGATCATGTACCGCTTCGCGCGCAAGTTCGGCTTCCACGAGCAGCTGTGCAAGAACATCGCGGTGGTGCGCGACGAGCCGGTGATCGAGGACATCCTGCGCGAGATCAACCGCTCGTGCTGGACCATCGGCTACACCGGCTGCTCGCCGGAGCGGCTCAGGTTGCACATGCTGAACCAGGCCAGTTTCAGCCCCACCACCCTGCTCGCCAGCGACGGCCCGTGCAAGGGCGACTACTACGGCCTGCCCTGGCCCTGCTGGGGCACGCCGGAGCTCAAGCACCCCGGCACGCCCATCCTGTACGACCTGAACAAGCCGGTCATCGCTGGCGGCCTGCCGTTCCGCGCCAACTGGGGCGTCGAGTACAAGGGCGTCAGCCTGCTGGCGGCCGACGGTTCGGCCACGCGCGACAGCCAGATCGACATGGGCTATCCCGAATTCGACGACGTCCTGCTCAAGAAGCTGGGCTGGTGGTCGGAACTGACGCCGCAGGAGCAGGTGCAGGCCGAGGGCAAGAACTGGAAGACCGACGCCTCCGGCGGCATCATCCGCGTGGTCATCGGCCACGGCTGCGCACCCTACGGAAATGCGCGCGCCCGCGCCTACGTCTGGAACTTCCCCGACCCGGTGCCCATCCACCGCGAGCCGCTGCTGAGCCCGCGCCGCGACCTGGTGGCGCAGTACCCGACCTACGACGACAAGAAGGCCTTCTGGCGCCTGCCCACGCTGTTCAAGTCGGTGCAGGAGAAGGACTTCTCACGCGACTATCCGCTGATCATGACCTCGGGCCGGCTGGTGGAGTACGAGGGCGGCGGCGACGAGACGCGCTCCAATCCCTGGCTGGCCGAACTGCAGCAGACCATGTTCATCGAGGTCAGCCCCGACGATGCCGCGCGGCTGCCGGTGCGCACCGGCGAGTACGTCTGGGTGGAGACGCCGTCGGGCTCGCGCCTGAAGATCATGGCGCTGGTGACCCCGCGCGTGCCGCAGGGCGTCGTCTGGATGCCCTACCACTTCGGCGGCTGGTGGATGGGCGAGGACCTGCGCAAGAATTATCCGAAAGGCGCCGCGCCCATCGTGCTGGGCGAGGCCGCCAACACCGGCTGGACCTACGGCTACGACGTGGTGACCATGATGCAGGAGACCAAGGTGTCGCTCTGCCGGCTGGCCCGCTTCTGAACAATGGAATGAAGGGGAACCGCCAATGGCTGCGCGCATGAAATTCATCTGCGACACCGAGCGCTGCATCGACTGCAACGGCTGCGTGACCGCCTGCAAGAACGAGAACGAGACGCCGTGGGGCGTCAACCGCCGCCGGGTCGTCACCATCTCCGACGGCGTGCCGGGCGAAAAGTCGATCTCGGTGGCCTGCATGCACTGCACCGACGCGCCCTGCATGGCGGTATGCCCGGTCAACTGCTTCTATCACACGGAAAACGGCGTGGTGCTGCACGACAAGGACCTGTGCATCGGCTGCGGCTACTGCTTCTACGCCTGTCCCTTCGGCGCGCCGCAGTTCCCCGAAACCGGCGCCTTCAACCACCGCGGCAAGATGGACAAGTGCACCTTCTGCGCAGGTGGTCCGGGCCGCGGCGACCCGGAGGAACAGTTCCACAAATACGGCCGCGACCGCCTGAGCGAAGGCAAGCTGCCGGTGTGCGCCGAACAGTGCGCCACCAAGGCACTGCTGGGCGGCGAGGCCAGCATCATCGGCGAGATCTACAAGAACCGGGTGGACACGCGCGGCTACGGCCCCGAGCTGTGGGGCTGGAAGCTGGCGTACGACCCCGGCAAGCGCGGCGAGATCACGAACAAGGGCGACGGGCCGCGGATCAACCAGGACCTCGACGACTTCCAGAACGCGCCCCAGCGCCTGCCGACATGAAACGCGCCGCCATCGTCCTGGTCGCCGTGCTGCTGGCCGGCTGCCTCGAAGTCAACCAGTTTCCGCCCTGGCGCAACGGCTTCTACGCCGGCAAGCCGGCCATCCCGCAGGACGAGCGCTACTTCCATGGCGACGAACTGGCCTGGATGGCCGCGATCACCAACCGCAACTGGCTGCAGGACGAGTTCGGCCGCACCTTGCACAAAGGAGGCCCGCCATGAACGATCGCTTCTCGCTGCGGCGCTGGCTGCTGGCGCTGCTGTTCCTGCTGATGCTGACGCCGGCACTGCGCGCGGCCGTGCCGAACAAGGATGCGACCCCGGCCTATGCCGAGGAACAGACCATCCTGCAGGTGCAACAGGGCGAGCGCTCGCCCGGCTGGTGGTCCATCGCCTCGGGCATCCGCCACTTCGACCGCCACTTCCTCATCCCGTTCGGCAACGATCCGGAACCCGACGTCATCCTGCAACGCGGCGGCAACACCTGGCGCACCCTGCGCAACGGCCCGATCGCCACCACCAGCGCCACCATCCTGGTGCTGACGCTGCTGGCGCTGTTCGGCCTGTGGCGCCTGGCCGGCCCCGCCCGCGTGGAGGAGCCGGAGACCGGGCACCGCATCGAGCGCTTCAACCGCCGCCAACGCTGGGTGCACTGGGCCACCGCCATCAGCTTCTGCCTGCTGGCCGTGACCGGCCTGCTGATCCTGTTCGGCAAGAAGGTGCTGATCCCGCTGATCGGGTACACGGCGTTCTCCTGGGTGGCCATCATCTCCAAGTACGTGCACAACATCGTCGGGCCGGTGTTCATCGTCTGCTCGGTGCTGATGTTCTTCACCTTCGTGCGCGGCAACCACTTCAACCGGCGCGACTGGCAGTGGGTCAGGCGCGGCGGCGGCATCGTCTCGCACGAGCACGTGCCGGCCGGCTATTTCAACGCCGGCGAGAAGGCCTGGTTCTGGTTCGGCGTGGTGCTGCTGGGCCTGGCGATGTCGATCAGCGGCCTGATCCTGGTGTTCCCCACCCAGGGGGCGACCCGCTACCTGCTGCAGATGGCCAACTACCTGCACCTGGGCGCCGGGACGCTCTACATGGCGGCGGCGCTCGGCCACATCTACCTCGGCACGCTGGGCACGCCCGGCGCCTACCATGCCATGCGGCACGGCACGGTCGACGAGACCTGGGCCCGCGCCCACCACCGCGACTGGTACGAGGAGGTGCGCGCGGCCGAGGATCGTTCCCTGCCGGCGCTGCGCACGGGGAGCGACGCACCATGATGACGCGACCGTCAGCATGGGCGAGCCTGGCGGCCCTGCTGCTGCCGGCGCTGCTGGCCGGCTGCGGCGACCACAGGCAGCAGGCGCTTCCGGTGGTCGATGGCGTGCTGCAGACCAAACTGCCCGGCCAGGAGCGCTCGGGTGGCGGCACCAGCGGCGCCGTGATGGCGGCCAAGGGCGAGTGGCAACCCGTCGACCCCGGGCCGGCGGGCACCCCCGGCATCCCGCTCGGCTCGGGCGGCAATACCGGCGGCACCGAAATGGGCGGCGTCGAGGTGGGGCAGCCCACGAAGGGCCCGGTCGCACCGGGGGGCGCCGATGCAGGAGCAGCGCCTGCGGCCTCCGGCTCGGGCGTGACGTCGACCGCACCAAGCGCGCAGGCCGCCGCACCCGCCACACCCGCCACACCCGCCACACCCGCCACACCCGCCA
>JAEZKX010000385.1 GCA_023436025.1 Pseudomonadota bacterium
CTGCTGCACGAGACCTTCGCCGCCGGCAACGAAACCGTCGGCAAGCCCAGCCGGCCCGACTTCCTGCTGGAGCCGGGCGAGCTGCTGCGGATGTACGGCGCCCTTCGCGTCGTGGCCTTCGAGGACGGCTTCCTCGACGCCCCCCCGCGCTTCGTGCAGCGCATCGCCGCCGTGCGCGACCAACCCGGCGCGCCGCTGGCGCGTCACAGGCTCTAGCTACAATGGACTATTCCCGGGAACCCGCTCCATGACACCGATTACTGGCAGCATCGTCGCTCTCGTCACGCCGATGCAGGACGACGGCAGCGTCGACTATCCGGCGCTGCGCAAGCTCGTCGACTGGCACATCGCCGAAGGCACCGATTGCATCGGCGTCGTCGGCACCACCGGTGAATCCCCGACGGTCGACGTCGAGGAGCACCAGGAGATCATCCGCGTCAGCGTCGAACAGGCGCGCGGCCGCGTGCCCGTGATGGCCGGCTGCGGCGCCAACTCCACCCAGGAGGCCATCGCCCTGGCGAAGTACGCGCGCAAGGTCGGCGCCGACTGCCAGCTGCAGGTGGTCCCCTACTACAACAAGCCGACGCAGGAAGGCCAGTACCGCCACTTCAAGGCCATCGCCGAGGCAACCGGCGACCTGCCCATGGTGCTGTACAACGTGCCCGGCCGCACCGTGGCCGACATGGCGCACGACACCGTCCTGCGCCTGGCCGAAGTGCCCGGCATCGTGGGCATCAAGGAAGCCACCGGCAACATCGAGCGCGCCCAGTGGCTGCTGCGCGATGCGCCGCAGGGCTTCTCCATCTATTCCGGCGACGACCCCACGGCCGTCGCCCTCATGCTGTGCGGCGGCCACGGCAACATCAGCGTCACCGCCAACGTGGCGCCGCGCCTGATGCACGAGCTGTGCGTGGCCGCGGTCGCCGGCGATGCGAGGAAGGCGATGGAGATCCAGCGCCTGCTGATGCCGCTGCACAAGCACCTGTTCGTCGAAGCCAATCCGATCCCGGTGAAGTGGGCCATGGCCCGCATGGGCCTGATCGGCGGCGCGCTGCGCCTGCCGATGACGCCGCTGTCGCAGGCCAACGAGCCGGTGGTGGAAGGCGCGCTGCGCGCCGCCAAGCTGCTGGCGTGAGCACCGCATGCATACGATCCTGAGGAAGCCCCAAGTGAAGTTTTCCGTGAAGCTGGGCCTGCTGGCCATGGCGGCCGCGCTGTCGGCCTGCTCCGTGCTGGAGGGCGACAAGATCGACTACCGCAGCGCCGGCAAGGGCGTGTCGCTGGAGGTGCCGCCGGACCTCACGCAACTCAGCCGCGAAACGCGCTACGTCATCCCCGGCAGCACGGTCTCGGCCAACAGCTACCAGGTCGGGCAGTCGACGCCGACCCTGCCGACGGCCGCCACGGCCATCGGAGACGTGCGCATCGAGCGCGCCGGCAACCAGCGCTGGCTGGTGGTCAACCGCCCGGCCGACCAGCTGTGGCCGGCGGTGCGCGACTTCTGGCAGGAGAACGGCTTCCTGCTGGCGATGGACCAGCAGAACCTGGGCATCATGGAGACGGACTGGGCCGAGAACCGCGCCAAGATCCCGCAGGACTTCATCCGCAACACCCTGGGCAAGTTGATCGACTCGGTCTACTCCACCTCCGAGCGCGACAAGTTCCGCACCCGCCTGGAACGCTCTCCCAGCGGCGGCACCGAGATCTTCATCAGCCACCGCGGCATGATCGAGGTCTACAGCAACCGCGAACGCGACCAGACCGTGTGGCAGCCGCGCCCGACCGACCCCGAGCTCGAGGCCGAGTTCCTGCGCCGGCTGATGGTGCGCCTGGGCGTGCCGCAGGAGCAGGCACGCGCCGCCGCGGCCTCTTCCAACGAACGCCCCATCGCCCGCGTGGCCAGCGCCGGCAACCGTCCGGTGGTGGTCATCGACGAAGGCTTCGACCGCGCCTGGCGCCGTGTGGGCCTGGCGCTGGACCGCACCGGCTTCACGGTGGAAGACCGCGACCGCGCGCAGGGCACCTACTTCGTGCGCTACGTGCCGCCCAACCCCGAGCGCCAGGAACGCGGCTTCCTCGGCCGCCTGTTCGGGCCGCGCGAGCGCGTCGAGCAGCCGCTGAAGTACCGCATCAACCTGAAGGCCGAAGGCCAGACGACCACGGTGTCGGTGCTCGACGCCGCCGGCGCGCCGGACACTTCGCCCAACGCGCAACGCATCGTCCAGGTCATCGCCGACGACTTGCGCTGATGTGACCCTGCGGTTCAAGAACCTGGGCAGCGGCAGCTCGGGCAATGCAACGGTGGTCCAGGCGCGCTGCGGCACGCAGCTGGTCCACCTGCTGGTCGACTGCGGGCTCGGCATCCGCGAGCTGGACAAGCGCCTGGGCGCGGCCGGCATGATGGCCGAGCAGGTCGACGCCATCTTCATCACCCACGAGCACGGCGACCACATCGGCAGCGCGCGCCAGCTGGCGCTGCGCGAGCGCATTCCTGTGTGGATGAGCGCGGGCACCTACGCCGCCATCGGCGAGCCGGACTTCGACGGCCTGCTGCGGCTGGCCCGCGATGGCGAGCCCATCGAACTGGGCGCGCTGCAGGTGCGGCCCTTCACCGTCCCCCACGACGCGCGCGAGCCGCTGCAGCTGACCTGCACCGACGGCGACGTGCGCCTGGGCGTGCTCACCGACCTGGGCCACGCCACCGCGCACGTGCAGCAGGAGCTCATGGGCTGCGCCACCGTGCTGCTGGAGTGCAACCACGACGAGGCCATGCTGCAGGCCGGCGCCTATCCCGCCTTCCTCAAGCGCCGGGTCGGGGGCGCCTATGGCCACCTCGCCAACAGCGCCGCGGCCGCACTGGCGCAGGCGCTGCGGGGCGCGGGCGCGCTGCGCCAGGTGGTCGCTGCGCACCTGAGCGAGCAGAACAACCGGCCCGAACTGGTGCGCGCGGCACTGGCCACGGCGCTTTGCTGCGGCGAAGACGACATCCACGTTGCCGATGGCCGCCTGGGCAGCGGCTGGCTCGACGCCTGACGGGTCCGGCCGCGCGTCGCCGCGCCCCTGCGCGTGCACGGTGATGCTGCGCTGGGCTGCGTGCCGGACGTTGCGCACCGGAGCACACCGTTTCTATTGATACCGGCCGACACGCCCTCGGCCGTGGCTTGCCAGGCATGTCGAGCGCTTCCGTCCAGCTGCGCGGGATCGCCCCCGCAAATGAAAAGGCCGCCCAGGGGCGGCCTTTCGCGAAGCAGCGAGAGGGCTTACTTCGTGGCGGAGGCGGCGGCGGACGCAGCGTCCGCGGCGGCGGAAGCGGCATCGGCAGCGGCGGAAGCGGCACCCGCTGCAGCGT
>JAEZKX010000412.1 GCA_023436025.1 Pseudomonadota bacterium
GCCAACAGCCGCGCGATGCGGCCGGCGCCCACCACCAGCAGGTCGGCCGCATCATCGCGCGCGAGCCAGGATGCCGCCAGCGCCGAGGTCGCGGCCGTGCGGCGCGCGGTGATCTCGTCGCCGTCCATGAGGGCCAGCGGCACGCCGGTGGCGGCATCGAACAGGAGGTAGGCCGCATGCAGGCCGGGCAGGCCGCGCGCCGCGTTGCCCGGCGCGATGTTGATGACCTTGACGCCGTAGTAGCGCCCCGGCACCCAGGCCGGCATCAGCAGGGACGTGAAGCCGCCGCCTTCGGGCGCGCCGACTTCGTGCACATGGCGTGGCGGCGCCTCGCAGCCGGCGGCGAACCGTTGGCGCAGCGCATCCACCAGGGGACCGAAAGGCAGGGCCGCGCGCGTGGCCGCGGCATCGAACACTCGCATGGCGTCGGCAGTGTGCCATGCCGCCCGGATGCCGCCCCGGGCGAACCCTGATGCGGCGTGCACGCGGTCGCGGCAGTTCCATAATGGTCCGCCACATGCCGCGCTGGCTGCGCCCCCCCTCGCTCCTGGTCATCTCCGGGTTGGGCGCCGCTGCCCTCGTGATGGCCTTCGTCGCCTGGACCCTGCGCGCCACGGTGCGCGAGGCGGAACAGGCCAGTGCGATGGTGCAGCAGTCGCACGAGGTGCTGCGTGCCGTGGCGACCTTCCGCGAGGCGTTCGTCGCCATCTCTGCGGCGCAGCGGGCCTACCTCATCGACGGCCAGGCCCAGTTCCTGGGCGACCGCGAGGCGGCGATCGGCGACGCGCTGGACGCCGTGCGGCGCCTGCGCGCACTCACCGCCGACAACCCGGTCCAGAACCGCGAAGTCGAGTACCTCGAAACCCAGGTCAGCGAGCGCATCGCCGCCGGCAGGGCGCTGACCGACGTCCGCGGCCGCCAGTTCCGCCACCTGCCGCAGGACCAGCTGGAGGCATCGCGGCAGGCGCGCCGGCGCGTGTTCGCCACCGCCGAACGCATCGAGCGCGAGGAGACATGGCTGCTGCAACAGCGCCAGCGCATCGAGTCGCAGCGCCAGCGCCACAGCTCCATCGTGCTGGGCCTGGCCTTCGCCACCTTCGCGGCCACGCTGCTGCTGGCCTTCGGCGGCGTGGCCTACCAGGCCCGGCGGCGCCAGCGCACCGAGCGGCAGATGACCGAGATCGTGCGCAACCTGCCGGTGGCCGTGTGGCAGGCGCGCGCGGCGCCGGGCGGGCCGCGCCGCTACATCTTCGTCAGCGAGCAGGCCGAGCGCGCCCTGGGACGCCGCCCCGGGGAATTGCTGCGCGATGGCCATGCCGCCCTGGCGGCGGTGCTGGAGGAAGACCGTGAACAGCTGCAGAACGCGCGCGCGACCGCCGAACGCACGCTGCAGCCGCTCGACTGCAGCTTTCGCGTGCACGACGGCGATCCGGACCGCGCGCGCTGGGTGCTGGAGCACGCGCAGGTGCGGCGGCTGGAGGATGGCTCGCAGCTGTGGACCGGCTACTGGTCGGACATCACCGACAAGAAGCAGCTGGAACAGGCGCTGCGTGCCGCCACCGCGGCCGCGCGCAGCGCCAGCCGCGCCAAGAGCACCTTCCTCGCCACCATGAGCCACGAGGTGCGCACACCCATGACCGGCGTGATGGGCCTGCTCGAGCTGCTCGCGCTGACCGACCTGGACGAGGACCAGCGCTCCACGCTGGGCGTGGTGCGCGAATCCGGCCGCGCCCTGCTGCGCATCATCGACGACATCCTCGACTTCTCGAAGGTGGAGGAAGGCCGGCTGGCGCTGGCGCCGGTGCCGGCCTCGGTGCGCGACTGCCTGCGCCGCGCCTGCGACGTGCACGGCGGCCTGGCCAGCAGCCGCGGCCTTCTGCTGGAGCAGCGGGTCGACCCGCGGGTCGGCGCGGCCCACGTGTTTGACCCGCTGCGCCTCGGGCAGATCCTCAACAACTTCATCAGCAACGCCATCAAGTTCACCGAACAGGGCGTGATTCAGGCCGCGGTGGAGCGGGTGGAAGGCGGTGGCGGCGCCGAGCGGCTGCGCCTGACCGTCACCGACACCGGCATCGGCGTGCCGCCGGAGCGCATCGCCCAGCTGTTCCAGCCCTTCGAGCAGGGCGCGCCGCAGATCGCATCCATCTACGGCGGCACCGGCCTGGGGCTGGCGATCTGCCGCCGCCTGGCCGAACTGATGGGCGGCACGGTGGCGATGGAAAGCGTGGTCGGCCAGGGCACGCGGATGATCCTGGACGTGCGCTTTCCGCTGGCCGACCCGGCGCAGGTGCAGCAACAGGTGCCGCAGGCGGCCGAGCGGCGGGTGCAGGCCGCGGTGGCCGATGCCCGACCGGCGCCTTCCACCGCCGAAGCCGAGCGCGAAGGCACGCTGGTGCTGGTGGTCGACGACCATCCCACCAACCGCCAGGTGCTGTCGCGCCAGGTGAGGAGCCTGGGCTACGGCGTGTTGCTGGCCGAAGACGCGCTCGACGCCATGGACAAGTGGCGGCGCCACCAGGTGGGCCTCATCCTGACCGACAGCAACATGCCGGGCATGAACGGCTACGACCTGGCGCGCGCGATCCGCGCTGCGGAGGCGCGCGAGCAGCGACCGCGCGTGCCCATCCTCGGGTGCACGGCCAGCGCGCTCGACAGCGAGGCGGCGAACTGCGCCGCCGCCGGCATGGACGGCTGCCTGACCAAGCCCCTGGAACTGGCCGACCTGCTGCAGGTGCTGCGCGCCTGGGTGCCGCTGCCGGCGGACGCCGCGCCGACCACGCTGGAACCCGTGCCGGGTGCCGCCGCGGCGCGCGAGGTGGGCCTCATCCTGACCG
>JAEZKX010000444.1 GCA_023436025.1 Pseudomonadota bacterium
CGCGGGTCACCTCCGAAGCGAAGGAGCGCAGCTGGTCCACCATCACGTTGATGGTGTTCTTCAGCTCGAGCATCTCGCCGCGCACGTCCACGGTGATCTTGCGCGACAGGTCGCCGCGCGCCACCGCCGTCGTGACGTCGGCGATGTTGCGCACCTGGGCCGTCAGGTTCGACGCCATGAAGTTCACGGAGTCCGTCAGGTCCTTCCACGTGCCGGCCCCGCCCAGCACGTCGGCCTGGCCGCCCAGCTTGCCCTCGGTGCCCACTTCCCGCGCCCCGCGGGTCACCTCCGAGGCGAAGGAGCGCAGCTGGTCCACCATGGTGTTGATGGTGTTCTTCAGCTCCAGGATCTCGCCCTTCACGTCCACCGTGATCTTCTTGGACAGGTCGCCGGCGGCCACCGCCTTGGTCACCTCGGCGATGTTGCGCACCTGGGCCGTCAGGTTGCCGGCCATGGAGTTGACCGAGTCGGTCAGGTCTTTCCAGGTGCCGGCCACGCCCTGCACTTCCGCCTGGCCGCCCAGCTTCCCTTCGGTGCCCACTTCGCGCGCGACCCGTGTCACTTCAGCGGAGAAGGTGCCCAGCTGCTGCACCATCTTGTTGATGGTCATGGCGGTGCGCAGGAATTCGCCTTCCAGCGCCCGGCCTTCGGCCTCCAGGGCCATCGATTTCGACAGGTCGCCCTGCGCCACCGCGCCGATCACGCGCGCCACCTCGGACGTGGGGTGCACCAGGTCGGAGATCAGCGAGTTGATGGATTCGGCGGAATCGCGCCAGAAGCCGCCCTGGCTGGGCATGGCCGCGCGTTCCTTCAGCTTGCCCTCCTTGCCGACCACGCGCGAGAGGCGGGCGAGTTCCTGCGACATGCGGACGTTCTCGGCCACCACGTCGTTGAAGGCGTCGGCCACCTTGCCGAACAGGCCCGTCCAGTCGTGCGGCAGTTCGGCCTCCACATTGCCCTTCTTGAGCTCGGTCAGGCTGGACAAGAGGGTGCGGGTGCGGTCCGTGGACAGTTCGACCTCGTCCAGGAGCGCATTGACGCCGGCCACGTTCTCCTGCCAGAAGCCGGTCAGCTTGTCGTCGGGCATGCGGCGCGCCGTGCGGCTGCCCGCCTGCGGGGCGGCGGCCACCGCCTTGAGCTTCTGGCTGGTGCGCGCGCTCTGGGCCGAGAGTTCGTTGAACTCCACCGCGATCTTTCCGAAGAGGCCGTCCCATTCCGTCGGCAGGGTCACGCCCTGCTCGCCTCGGCGGAACGCACTCAAGGCCTTGAGGACCAGCTTCAGGTCACCGTCGCGGTGATCCATGACCGGCGGCTTGGCCAGAACTTCCATGTGACTTCCCCTAGTGGTAAGCAACTGTTGGCAAGCCAACAGAGTGCAGGGAGGGTAGCGGGTTCGCCCTAACCCGACAACACGACCGCATGGGCTTCGGAGCAGAAAATCCAATGCTGGCGCGGGCTGTAGGACCATGCCGACATCAAGTCTCCGCGCGCACCTACGGGCATGGAAGCGCCTTTACAACGCATCGACAGGGCCCGCCCCTAACGAAAAAAGCCGCTCCCGGGGGAGCGGCTTTTCGATCGGTGCAAGTCCTGGATCAGTTGATCGGGTTCTTGGCGCCGCCCTTGTAGGTGTAGAGCGTGGTGGCGGCGTTCTTCAGTTCGCCGTTCGGCTCGAACACGATGTTGGCGGTGACGCCCTTGTAGTTGGTCTTGGCCAACTGCGGGATGTAGACCTTCGGGTCCCACGAGTTGGCGCGCTTCATGGCGTCGACCAGCACGAAGGTGGCGTCGTAGGTGTAGGGGCTGTACACCTGGAACTGGTTGGGGTACTTCTTGTCGTACCTGGCGCGCCAGGCGGTGCCGCCGGGCATCTTGGCGATGGACGCGCCGCCTTCGGCGCAGATCACGTTGTCCAGCGTCTTGGCGCCCGCGGCCAGCTTGATGATCTCGCTGGTGCAGATGCCGTCGCCGCCGAAGAACTTGACGTTGGACATCCCCAGCTGCTCCATCTGGCGCAGCATCGGGCCGGCTTGCGGGTCCATGCCGCCGTAGAAGATGGCGTCCGGGCCCTTGGCCTTGACGGCGGTCAGGATGGCCATGAAGTCGGTGGCCTTGTCGTTGGTGAACTGGGTGTCCACCACCTGCATGCCCTTGGCCTTGGCGGTCTTGGCGAACACGTCGGCCACGCCCTGGCCGTAGGCGGTGCGGTCATCGATGACGGCGACCTTCTTCAGCTTCAGCACGTCGGCGGCATACAGGGCCAGCGCGGCGCCCAGCGCGTTGTCGTTGGCGATGATGCGGTAGGTGGTCTTGTAGCCGGGCTTGGTCAGGTTGGGGTTGGTGGCCGCGCCGGTGACGTGCGGGATGCCGCAGTCGTTGTAGACCTTGGAGGCGGGGATGGTGGTGCCGGAGTTCAGGTGGCCCACCACGCCGGCGACCTTGGCGTCGCACAGCTTCTGTGCGGCCGCCGTGCCCTGCTTCGGGTCGGCCGCGTCGTCTTCAGCCTGGATTTCGAACCGGATCTTCTTGCCGCCGATGGTGACGCCCTGCGCGTTCAGGTCCTCGATGGCCATGCGGACGCCGTTTTCGTTGTCCTTGCCGTAGTGCGCCTGAGCTCCCGACAGAGGAGCAACGTGGCCGATCTTGACGACCGTTTCCTGGGCCATGGTCAGGCCGCATGCAGCAGCGATGGCGGCGGTGGCCGTCAGCTTCAGCGTGAAATGCATAAATCCTCCAGGTAGGGAATAAGGTTGAAATCCGTTCTGTTCCGCTCAACGGGCGCGACCATATCGCAATTTCCAGGCCCGAGCCATAGGGAAAGCGACAGGGGGTGCGCCCGCGGCGCTGCTGCCGGATAAAAGGGCCGCAAAGCCCTCAACGCGCTACCTGGAGGGGCGTTGACGTGCCTGCATCTCGTCGGCCAGGGCTTCGGCCACCACCTGGCGCACCACGCCTTCGAGGCGCGCGCGCAACACCGGTGCCAGCGCCTCCGTCTGCTCGAGAATGAGCGCGCCTAGCGCTTCGCGCAGGCGCCGCTCGAGCACCAGGTCGACGCGCTGCAGCACGCGCTGGGCGAGCTGTTCCTGTCCTGGTGCATGGGCTGCCGTGGCCGGTGCCGCGGCGGGAGGCACCGCGGCGGCCGGAGGCTGCGCTGCGGGTTGCGGCACGACCTCGGTCAGGGTCGGGACGAAGCGCGGCGGCGTGCGGCTGGCCATCAGCGGGGCTCCCGCGCGGCCAGGTCGTGGCGGGTGATCGCGTAGCCGCGGTCAGCGTAGTGCTTCCAGCGGCCACGCGCGCGCTGGCGATCGCCATCCTCCTGTGTCACCACCTCGATCAGGCGCTCGAACTGTTCGAAGCCCTCGGGCACCCGCGCGCCCAGGTTGACCAGCACTTCCTGGTGCGGGGCGCCCTGCACCATGTCGGCCAGGACCACCGGCGAGGCCTGGACCACGGCTTCGGCGGCGACCCCGGCCTGGCAGTGGGGGATGAATTCGACCGGCGAAAAGGTCCACAACTGCGCATCGAGCGTGCGCAGCAGCTCGGGTTCGCCCGTCACCACCACGCGCGAGCCGGCCGCGCTGGCCTTGCGCAGCAGGCGGCAGGCGTAGGCCAGCTTGTCGGGCACGTTGAAGTGGAACGCCACCTCGGTCATGCGGCGCGTGTGGCCTTTGCGCGTGCCGGCTTGCCGCCGGTGGCGGCGCCGCGGCGGCCGGCGGTCGCTGTCTTGGCGCCGCTCCTGGCCGAACCCTTCACGGCGGTGGTCTTGGCGCCGCGCCTGGCCCCACCCGGGGCGGTGGCGGACTTGCCCGCGCCGCGCTTGGCCTCACCCCCGGCGGTGCCGGACTTGCCCGCGCCGCCCTTGGCGCCGGCGTCGCCGGCCTGGGCCAGCAGGTATTCGACCAGCAGCCCCACCGGGCGGCCTGTAGCGCTCTTGGCGGCGCCGCCCTTCCAGGCCGTACCGGCGATGTCGAGGTGGGCCCAGCGGTAGTTCTGCGTGAAGCGGTGCAGGAACTTGGCCGCCACCACGGCGCCCGCCGCGCGGCCGGCCACGTTGGCGACGTCGGCGAAGTTGGTCTTCAGGCCGTCGGCGTACTCGTCGTCCAGCGGCAGGCGCCAGCATGGGTCGAGCGCAGCTTCGCCGGCCTGCGTCAGTTCCTGGGCCAGCGCGTCGTCGGTGGCGAACAGGCCGCTGCGCAGGCCGCCGAGGGCGACCACGCAGGCGCCGGTCAGGGTGGCGATGTCGACCACCGCGCGCGGCTTGAAGCGCTCGGCATAGGTGAGCGCGTCGCACAGGATCAGGCGGCCCTCGGCGTCGGTGTTCAGCACCTCGATGGTCTGGCCGCTGAGGCTGGTGAGGATGTCGCCGGGCTTGTAGGCCCCGCCATCGAGCATGTTCTCGCAGCTGGGGATGAGGCCCACCACGTTGATGCGCGGCTTGATCTCGCCCAGCGCACGGAAGGTGCCCAGCACGCTGGCGGCGCCGCCCATGTCGAACTTCATCTCGTCCATGTCGGCCGAGGGCTTGATGGAGACGCCGCCGGAGTCGAAGGTGATGCCCTTGCCCACCAGCACCACCGGCGCCTCGCCGCGGCCGGCGCCCTCGTAGCGCAGGATGATGAAACGCAGCGGCTGCGTCGAGCCCTGGGCCACGCCCAGGAAGGCGCCCATGCCGATCTTGGCCACTTCCTTGGGGCCCAGCACCTCGCAGCCGAAGCCGTATTCGCGGGCCAGCTTCCTGGCCTCCTCGCCCAGGCGGGTGGGCGTGGCGTAGTTGGGCGGCAGGTTGCCGAGTTCGCGCGCGTACTCGATGCCCAGGGCGGCGGCCTGGGCCCGCGCGAAGGCCTCGCGCCGCGCGCCGGCATCTTCCACGCCCACCACCACCCGCTGGAGCTCGCGGCCCTCGGGCTTGGTCTTGGTGGCCACGTAGACATAGCTGCACTCCGCCGTGGTGCAGACGGCGGCACGCACCGCGTCGTCGCCGCTGCCGGCGGGCAGCACGATGGTGAGCTTCTTGGCACCGCTGGAACGCAGCACGCCGGCGGCCGCCTGAAGGGCGGACTGCACCTTGCGGCCGGAGCCGTCGCCCGCGCCGACCAGCAGCAGCCGTGGCGCGGCCACGCCCTCGACGCGGTAGGCCTGCAGGATCTTGCCCGGCTTGGTTTCGAGGTCGCGCGCGGCCAGCGCCTCGGCCACCAGCTTCGATACCGGGTCCTTGCCCGCCTGGAAGCCTTCGGCCACCAGGACCAGCAGCACGTCGCACTTTTCGGCGGCCGCGCGGGCCAGGTCCAGGGTCTTGAGTTCGAAGTCCATAATCCGTCGTTGATCACGCGCTCGACGCGCGCCGCCGATGTTATTCCATTCGACCGTTCGCAAGGAGCTGGCCCGCAGTTTCGGCGCCTCGCTGGTCGTGCTGATCACCATCGTCATGACCATGACGCTGATCCGCACGCTCAGCCAGGCCAGCCGGGGCAGCGTCAACCCGCAGGAAATCATGATGGTGATGGGCTATACGGTGCTGGGCTACCTGGCACTGCTGCTCACGCTGTCGCTGTTCATCGCCATCGTGGGCACGCTGTCGCGCATGTACCGCGACAGCGAGATGGTGATCTGGTTCAGTTCCGGCCGCGGCGTCGCGTCCCTGGTGCGGCCGCTGTTCGGTTTCGCCTGGCCGGTGCTGCTGGTGGTGGCGCTGCTCGCGCTGGTGATCTGGCCCTGGGCCAACCAGCAGACCCAGGAACTCAAGGACCGCTACGAGCGCCGCGGCGACCTCGAACGCGTCGCCCCGGGCCAGTTCCAGGAATCGGCCAGCGGCCGGCGCGTGTTCTTCCTCGACAAGGACACGCCCGACAACAAGTCCGGGCGCAACATCTTCATCTCCACCCTCGACAAGGGCCGCGAGACCGTGACCTCGGCGCGCAGCGGCCGGGTGGAGACCATCGACGACCGGCAGTTCCTGGTGCTGAACGACGGGCAGCGGCTGGAGATCTCCCTGGACGGCGACGGCATGCGCATCAGCGAGTTCCAGGAGCACGGCAGCCAGGTGGGCGACGGCGGCAGCCTGCCTGGCATGGAGCAGAGCCCGGTGCGGGCCCGCTCCACGCTGACGCTGCTGCGCGATCCCACGCGGGCCAACCTGGCCGAACTGGCCTGGCGCCTGGGGCTGGCGCTGGCGGCGATCAACTTCGTGGTGCTGGCCATCGCCGTCTCCAACGTCAACCCGCGCCTGGGCCGCAGCGGCAACCTGGTGTTCGCCCTGTTCGCCTTCATCGTCTACTTCAACCTCCTGAACCTCGGCCAGAGTTGGGTCAACCGCGGGCGGGTGGGCTTCGCCACCTTCGTCATCGTGCTGCATGGCGGCACCCTGCTCGCCGCCCTGCTGTGGGTGGCCAAGCAGCACAACAACTGGGCGCTTCTGCCCTGGCTGCGGCGGCTGCGGAGGCCGGCATGAGGACCATCCGGCGCCTCATCTTCGTCGAGGTCACCCAGGCGGTCGTGTTCGTCTGCGTCGGCTTCCTCGCCCTGTTCTTCTTCTTCGACTTCATCGACGAGCTCTCCAGCCTGGGCCGCGGGGTCGAGCCCTACCGGCTGACGCAGGCGTTGCTGTACGTGACGCTGCGCATGCCCAACCACCTCTACGAGCTGATGCCCATCGCGGTGCTGATCGGCACCATCTTCGTGATGGCACGGCTGGCGCAGAGCTCCGAATACACCATCTTGCGCACCAGCGGCCTGGGGCCGTGGCGGGCGCTGCGTATCCTGCTGATGCTGGGCGCCGTGTTTTCGCTGCTCACCTTCGCCGCCGGCGACTACCTGGCGCCGGCGGCCGACAAGGCCGGCACCCTCCTGAAGGCCCGCATGCGCGGCGGCATCAGCGTGGGCAGCACCGGCGCCTGGCTCAAGGAGCGGCAGCAGTTCTCCTCGTACAACGTCAACGTGGGCAGCATGACGGCCGAGGGCCAGATGCGCAACGTGCGCATCTTCGAGGCGGACTCGCGCGGGATGCTGGTGTCCATCACGCAGGCGCCGCAGGCGCGCTTCGGCGAGAACGCCTGGCTGCTGAAGGACGTCACCCGCACCGAATTCACCGTCGGCCAGGGACGCGACGCCAAGGTCGACCGGATGCAGCTGCCCGAACTGCGCTGGCCCACCGAGATCACGCCCGAGATGGTGTCGGTGGCCCTGCTCAAGCCCGACCGCATGAGCGCGGTGGCCCTCTTCACCTACATCCGCCACCTGGAGGCCAACTCGCAGACCTCGCAGCGCTACGAGATCGAGTTCTGGCGCAAGGTGTTCTATCCGCTGTCGTGCCTGGTGATGGTGGTGCTGGCCCTGCCCTTCGCCTACCTGCACTTCCGCTCGGGCGGCATCACCAGCTACGTCTTCGTCGGCGTGCTGATCGGCATCAGCTTCTTCATGCTGAACAACGTGTTCGGCTACATCGGCAACCTGCAGAACTGGCAGCCCTGGCTGGCGGCGGGAACACCCGGCCTGATCTACAGCTTGCTGTCGCTCGGCGCCTTCACCTTCCTGGTGCTGCGGCGGTGAGCAAGGCCATCGTCCTGTTCGGCCACGGCTCGCGCGATCCCTTGTGGCGCCTGCCGATGGAAACCGTCGCCACCCGGCTCCGGACACTCGCGCCCGGGGTGCCGGTGCGTTGCGCCTACCTGGAGCTGCAGCAGCCCGACCTGGGATCGGCCGCCGGTGAACTGGTGGCCGCCGGCGCCACCGAGGTCACCATCGTGCCGATGTTCCTGGGCGCGGGCCGCCATGCCAGGGAGGACCTGCCCGAACTGGTGCGGGCCATGCAGCAGGCTCGTCCGGACGTCCGCTTCGTGTTGCAAGCGCCCATCGGCGAGGACGCGCGGGTGGTCGAATTGATCGCCCGGATTGCGATGGAATAAGCCTCTGCGGCATAATGAATTTCTTTCTTAGTAGAAATTCAGAATGAACCTGCATCAGTTCCGCTTCGTGCAGGAGGCGGTGCGGCGCAACCTGAACCTGACCGAGGCGGCCAAGTCGCTGCACACCTCCCAGCCGGGTGTGTCCAAGGCCATCATCGAACTGGAAGAGGAGCTGGGCGTCGAAATCTTCGCCCGCCACGGCAAGCGCCTCAAGCGCGTCACCGAACCCGGCCAGCACGTCCTCAAGAGCATCGAGCTGATCATGCGCGAGGTCGGCAACCTCAAGCGCATCGGCGAGCAGTTCAGCGCCCAGGACAGCGGCACGCTGTCGATCGCCACCACCCACACCCAGGCACGCTACGTCCTGCCCATCCCCGTCGCCCGGCTGCGCGAGGCCTATCCCAAGGTGTCGGTGAGCCTGCACCAGGGCTCGCCCGACCAGGTGGCCCGCATGGTGCTGGACGAGGTCGCGGAAATCGGCATCGCCACCGAGTCGCTGTCGGACTACCAGGACCTGGTCACCTTGCCCTGCTACGAATGGCAGCACGTGCTGGTGCTGCCGCAGGCGCATCCGCTGGCGCGCAAGGAGCGCGTCACGCTGGAAGACCTGGCGCAGGAGTCGCTGGTCACCTACCACCCCTCCTTCACCGGCCGCACCCGCATCGACGGCGCCTTCGCCCAGAAGAAGCTGCAGCCGCGCATCGCGCTGGAGGCGATCGACTCCGACGTGATCAAGACCTATGTGCGGCTGGGCCTGGGCGTGGGCATCGTCGCCGAGATGGCGGTGCGCGACGACGGCAGCAACAACGACCTGGCGGTGCGGCCGCTGGGCGCCCTGTTCGGCCAGAACGTGGCGCGGGTGGCCTTCAAGCGCGGCGCCTACCTGCGCAACTTCGTCTTCCGCTTCGCCGAACTCCTGTCCGACCGCCTGGACCGCAACCTGATCGCCAAGGCCATGAACGGCCAGGCCTCCGACTACGATCTCTGACCATGACCGACCGTACCCCGCCGATCGCCACCAAGTTTCCCGCCATGGGGACGACGATCTTCACCGTGATGTCTGCGCTGGCGGCCGAGAAGAACGCCGTCAACCTGGGCCAGGGCTTCCCCGACTTCGCCTGCGACCCCAGGCTGGTCGACGGCGTCGCCCAGGCCATGCAGCAGGGCCACAACCAGTACCCCCCGATGCCGGGCGTGCCGGCGCTGCGCGAGGCGGTGGCGGCCAAGATCGAGGCGCTGTACGGCCGCAGCTACGACCCCGGCAGCGAGATCACCATCACCGCAGGCGCCACGCAGGCCATCATCACGGCCATCCTCGCGATCGTGAAGCCGGGCGACGAAGTGATCGTGCTGGAGCCCTGCTACGACAGCTACGTCCCCAACATCGAGCTGGCCGGCGGCACCGTGGTGCGCGTGCCGCTGGTGCCGGGCACCTTCCGGCCCGATTTCGGCAGGATCGCGGCGGCGCTGTCGCCGCGCACGCGCGCCATCGTCATCAACAGCCCGCACAACCCGAGCGCCACGGTGTGGACGCGCGAGGAGATGCTGCAACTGCAGGAACTGCTGGCGCCCACCGACGTCTTCGTCATCAGCGACGAGGTCTACGAGCACATGGTGTTCGATGGCGCGCAGCACCAGAGCGCCGCGCGCTTTCCCGGCCTGGCGGCGCGTTCACTGATCGTCTCCAGCTTCGGCAAGACCTACCACGTGACCGGCTGGAAAGTGGGCTACGTGGCGGCTCCGGCGCCCCTGACCGCTGAATTCCGCAAGGTGCACCAGTTCAACGTGTTCACGGTCAACACGCCCATGCAGTACGGCCTGGCCGCCTACATGGCCGATCCGCAGCCCTACCTGCAGCTGCCGGCCTTCTACCAGCGCAAGCGCGACCTGTTCCGCGCCGGCCTGGCCGGCACGAAGTTCGAACTGCTGCCCAGCGAAGGCAGCTACTTCCAGTGCGTCGGCATCTCCCGCGTGAGCGACCTGCCCGAAGCCGAATTCTGCAAATGGCTCACCACCGAGATCGGCGTCGCGGCCATCCCCCTGTCGGCCTTCTACGGCGACGGCTTCGACCAGCGCGTGGTGCGCTTCTGCTTCGCCAAGAAGGACGAGACGCTCCATTCGGCGCTGGAGCGGCTGGGAAGGCTGTAGAAGCGGACTGCCGGACGCAGAGGACGCGAAGTTTACGCAGAGGACGCAAAAGACATCCGGGAAACCTTCCAAGTCTCCTTTGTCTTTTTTGCGTCTTCTGCGTATCTTTAGCGGCCTCTGCGTCCGGCTGTCCGTCTCCGGGTGCCGTGTTCAGCACGCGATCGGATTGCGGCAGAACTTCTCCAGCTCGCGCACGATGGCCTGGCCGCTGACCGCGTTCTTCGCGCGCGGGCCGACGTCCAGGCTGAGCTTCATTTCGTACTTGCGGAAGAAGGCGTCGAACAGCTCGCCGCCC
>JAEZKX010000039.1 GCA_023436025.1 Pseudomonadota bacterium
GTCCTTGCCCAATCGGTGCAACAGATCGAAACTGGCCGATACGCGCTGTGCCATCGGCACCTGGCCCAGTGGCGACAGAGGGTTGGCGTACAGCTTGGCCGCTACCGCCGCCAGGTCGGTGATGGGCTCGATGATCGAGCGCTGGGTTTCGTAGATCTGATAGAGCATGGGGCGATCTTCCGAATTATGTTGCAGTGCAACAATATAGCAGTTGTCAAGCCAGTTGGATGCAGTGAAAACGCTGAAATTTCACCAACTTTTTCACAAACCTGTCGCCTGGGTGATCGATGAAGCCCCGGTTTCACCACGGAGGCAGTCTGACGGCCTCCGTTCCCCTGCGTCAGGCAGCAGGCCTTACACCACCTTGGCGATGGCCTGGCAGACGTAGTCGATGTTCTTGCTGTTGAGCGCAGCCACGCAGATGCGGCCGCTGTCGATGCCGTAGACGCCGAACTCCTCGCGCAGGCGCACCATCTGCTCCTTGGTGAGGCCCGAGTAGCTGAACATGCCGACCTGCTGCTCGATGAAGCTCATGTCGCGCTGCACGCCGGCTTCCTTCAGCTTGGCCACCAGGGCATGGCGCATCTGCTTGATGCGGCTGCGCATGCCGGCCAGCTCTTCTTCCCACAGCTGGCGCAGCTCGGGCGTGTTGAGCACCGTGGCCGCCACCTGGCCGCCGTGGATGGGCGGGCTGCTGTAGTTGGTGCGGATCATGATCTTCAGCTGCGACAGCACGCGGGCGGCCTGCTCCTTGTCCTGGCACAGCACCGACAGGGCGCCGACGCGCTCGCCGTACAGGCTGAGGCTCTTGGAGAAGGAGGTGGAGACGAAGAAGTCCTGGCCCGAGGCCACGAACTTCTGCACCACGGCGCCGTCTTCGGCGATGCCCTGGCCGAAGCCCTGGTAGGCCATGTCGAGGAAGGCGAACAGCCGGCGCGCCTTCATGGTCTCGACCACCCGGTCCCACTGCTGCGGGCTCAGGTCGTAGCCGGTGGGGTTGTGGCAGCAGGCATGCAGGACGACGATGGTGCCTTCGGGCGCGGCTGCCAGCGCCGCCACCATGGCCTCGGCGGCTATGCCCTTGCGGGCGGCGTCGTAGTAGGGATAGGTCTCCACCGGGAAGCCGGCCTGCGTGAACAGGGCACGGTGGTTCTCCCAGCTCGGGTCGCTGATCAGGACCTTGGCGCCCGGGTTCAGGCGCTTGAGGAAGTCGGCACCCAGCTTCAGGCCGCCGGTGCCGCCCAGGGCCTGCACCGTGGCGACGCGGCCGCTCTTGACGGGCTCGCTTTCGGCCCCAAATACCAGGCTCTTCACGGCGGCGTCATAGGCAGCGATGCCGTCGATGGGCAGGTAGCCGCGCGCCGCGTGGGCCGCCATCATCTTCTCTTCCGCCTGGTCGACGCACTTCAGCAGTGGCAGCTTGCCGTTGTCGTCGTAGTAGACCCCCACGCCCAGGTTCACCTTCTTCGGGTTGGTGTCGGCGTTGTATTGCTCGGTCAGACCCAGGATGGGGTCGCGGGGCGCCATTTCGACGGCGGAAAAGACGGACATGGGGTTCCTCGGGGAAGACGGTGGCGAAGGCCGGCCGTGTGTTGTACGCTGGCCGGCTGCCCGCGATTTTAATGGGTCGATTCACACAGGCATCCGCATGAGCGCAATTCCCGAGGCCGGCGAGGCCGAGCAGCCGCAGAAGCAGGGCGAGTTCGTCACGTTCCCCGATTCGCCGTTCGAACTGTTCCAGCCCTATCCGCCCTCCGGCGACCAGCCGCAGGCGATCGAGAAGCTGGTGGAGGGCGTGCGCGACGGCGAGGTGTTCCAGACGCTGCTGGGGGTGACGGGCTCCGGCAAGACCTTCACCATGGCCAACGTCATCGCCCGCCTGGGCCGGCCGGCCATCGTGTTCGCGCCCAACAAGACGCTGGCCGCGCAGCTCTATAGCGAGTTCCGCGAGTTCTTCCCGCGCAACGCGGTGGAGTACTTCGTCAGCTACTACGACTACTACCAGCCGGAAGCCTACGTCCCGCAGCGCGACCTGTTCATCGAGAAGGACAGCTCGATCAACGAGCACATCGAGCAGATGCGGCTGTCGGCCACCAAGAGCGTGCTGGAGCGGCGCGACACGGTGATCGTGGCCACGGTCTCGGCCATCTACGGCATCGGCGCGCCCGAGGACTACACCCAGATGCGCTTCATCGTGCGGGTGGGCGACAAGATCGGCCAGCGCGACGTGATCGGCCAGCTGATCCGCATGCAGTACAACCGCAACGAGCAGGACTTCGCGCGCGGCACCTTCCGCGTGCGCGGCGACACCATCGACATCTTCCCGGCGGAACACAGCGAGCTGGCCATCCGCATCGAGCTGTTCGACGACGAGATCGAGTCGCTGCAGCTGTTCGACCCCCTCACCGGCCGCATCCGCCAGAAGGTGCCGCGCTTCACGGTCTACCCCTCCAGCCACTACGTGACGCCGCGCGAGAAGGTGCTGTCGGCGGTGGAGTCGATCAAGGAGGAGCTCAAGGAGCGGCTGGACTACTTCGTCAAGGAAGGCAAGCTGGTGGAGGCGCAGCGGCTGGAGCAGCGCACCCGCTTCGACCTGGAGATGCTCAGCGAGCTGGGCCACTGCAAGGGCATCGAGAACTACACGCGGCACCTGTCGGGCGCGCCGCCCGGCGCGCCGCCGTCCACGCTGACGGACTACCTGCCCAAGGACGCCATCATGTTCCTGGACGAGAGCCACCAGATGATCGGCCAGCTGGGTGGCATGTACAACGGCGACCGGGCCCGCAAGCAGGTGCTGGTGGAGTACGGCTTCCGCCTGCCTTCGGCCATGGACAACCGGCCGCTGAAGTTCGAGGAGTTCGAGGCGCGCATGCGGCAGGTGGTGTTCGTCTCGGCGACGCCGGCCGACTACGAGAAGACCCACGCTGGCAACGTGGTGGAGCAGCTGGTGCGTCCCACCGGGCTGATCGACCCCGAGGTGGAGATCCGCCCCGCCACCCACCAGGTCGACGACGTGCTGCAGGAGATCCGCATCCGGGTGGAGAAGAACGAGCGGGTGCTGATCACCACCCTGACCAAGCGGATGGCCGAGCAGCTCACCGACTACCTCACCGACAACGGCGTGAAGGTGCGCTACCTGCACAGCGACGTCGACACGGTGGAGCGGGTGGAGATCATCCGCGACCTGCGGCTGGGCCAGTTCGACGTGCTGGTGGGCATCAACCTGCTGCGCGAGGGCCTGGACATCCCCGAGGTGTCGCTGGTGGCCATCCTCGACGCCGACAAGGAAGGCTTCCTGCGGGCCGAGCGCTCGCTCATCCAGACCATCGGCCGGGCCGCGCGCAACCTCAACGGCAAGGCCATCCTCTACGCCGACCGGATGACCGACTCCATGAAGAAGGCCATCGACGAGACCGAGCGGCGGCGCGCCCGGCAGATCGCCCACAACGAGGCCCACGGCATCGTGCCGCGCAGCATCCGCAAGGAGGTGCGCGACCTGATCGACGGCGTCTACAGCGAGAAGGCGAGCAAGGAGCAGGAGAAGCAGGAACTGCAGCGCGCGATGGTGGAGGACATGTCGGAGAAGGACATCTCCAAGCGCATCAAGCAGCTGGAGAAGCAGATGCTGGAGCACGCCCGCAACCTCGAGTTCGAGAAGGCGGCGCGGGTGCGCGACCAGCTCGCCATCCTCAAGGAACAGGCCTTCGGCGCCTCGGTGCACGACAACGTGGTGCCGATCGGGGCGGTCCGGAAGTAGCGCCGCGCGATGGTGGCGCCAAGGCGCGCCTGCGCCGCCAGCGCCCGTGGCGCCGCCCGGCTGCGTTTGCTGCGGAACCACGGCGACGGCGGTTGCGGAGGCAGCCCGCAGGCCGTCGGCAAGGCTGCGGCAGAATTCGTTGCCAATGAAGAACTACGCCATCCTGATGGTCTGCACGGGCAACATCTGTCGCAGTCCCACGGCCGAAATTGTCCTGCGCCAGAAGCTGCTGTCCGCCGGGCTGCAGGACCGGGTCCGCGTCGCTTCGGCCGGTACCCACGACTACCACGTCGGCAACCCGGCTGACGAGCGCAGCACCGCCCATGCGCGCCTGCGCGGCTACGACCTGGCGCCGCACCGGGCGCGGCACGTGGCGCCCCTGGACTTCGAGCGTTTCGACCTCATCCTGGGAATGGACGGCAGCCACATGGAGCTGCTGGAGGCGAGCTGCCCGCCGCCGCTGCGCCACAAGCTGCGCCGATTCATGTCCTTCGCCCCCGCCGGGCTGCCGCAGGACGTGGCCGATCCCTACTATGGCGGGCGGCAGGGCTTCGAAACCGTCCTCGACCACATCGAGGCAGCCTGCGACGGCCTGGTTGCTGCACTGCGGGAAAACCGGATTACCTGAGTGTCTCGCTGGGTCTTGTGGTATACTTGACGGAAACAGTCAGGAACCCACGAGCAATCGACTACAGGACGGCGCGCGAGGCGCCGCGAGGCCGGCGACAGCCGGAGCATGGGTGGAGACGGCCCCAGGCAGCGGGCGCTGCCGGGGTGTGGAAGCAAGCAGCGAAAGGAGCTAGCGATGCGTCTCACGACCAAAGGCCGCTTTGCGGTCACCGCGATGATCGATCTGGCACTGCGCCAGAACAATGGTCCCGTCACGCTGGCGGCGATCAGCCAGCGCCAGCAGATTTCCCTGTCCTACCTGGAGCAGCTGTTCGGCAAGCTGCGCCGCCACGAACTGGTCGAATCGACCCGGGGGCCGGGCGGCGGGTACACGCTCGGCCGCAAGGCTTCCGAGATCACCGTGGCCGACATCATCGTGTCGGTCGACGAGCCGATCGACGCCACCCAATGCGGCGGCAAGGAGAACTGCCAGGGCGACGGCGGCCGCTGCATGACGCACGAGCTGTGGGCAGCGCTGAACCAGCGCATGGTCGAATTCCTGGACTCCATCACCCTGCAGAAGCTGGTCGACGACCAGCTGGCCAAGGGCGTGCAGATCGAGGACAAGCCGGCGCCCAAGCGCGCCATCTCCAGCGCGCCCGTGGTCAAGCCGATCCGCGTCAACGCGCCGAACTCCGTGTTCGCCCTGGGGAATTCGTTCGCCAAGCAGTAACAACGCCTCTCACCGCCAGCAGAAGAAGACGCCAGCAATGGACATGACACCGCATTTTCCGATCTACATGGACTACGGCGCGACGACGCCGGTCGACCCGCGCGTGGTCGACGCCATGATCCCCTGGTTGCGCGAGCACTTCGGCAACCCCGCGTCGCGCAGCCATGCGTGGGGCTGGGAGGCCGAGGAGGCCGTCGAGAAGGCGCGCGGCCACGTCGCCGCCCTGATCGGCGCCGACCCGCGCGAGATCGTCTGGACCTCCGGCGCCACCGAATCGAACAACCTCGCGCTCAAGGGCGCGGCGCAGTTCTACAAGTCGCGCGGCAAGCACCTGGTGACGGTGAAGACCGAGCACAAGGCGGTGCTGGACACCATGCGCGAGCTGGAGCGCCAGGGCTTCGAGGTGACCTACCTCGACGTCCAGGAAGACGGCATGCTCGACCTCGAGGCCTTCAAGGCGGCGCTGCGGCCCGACACCATCCTGGCCTCAGTCATGTTCGTCAACAACGAGATCGGCGTGGTGCAGGACATCCCGGCGCTGGGCGCGATCTGCCGCGAGAAGGGCGTGCTGTTCCACGTCGATGCGGCGCAGGCCACCGGCAAGGTGGAGATCGACCTGGCCAAGCTGCCGGTCGACCTGATGAGCCTGGCCTCGCACAAGACCTACGGCCCCAAGGGCATCGGCGCGCTGTACGTGCGCCGCAAGCCGCGCGTGCGCCTGGAAGCGCAGATGCACGGCGGCGGCCACGAGCGCGGCATGCGCTCGGGCACGCTGCCCACCCACCAGATCGTCGGCATGGGCGAGGCCTTCCGGCTGGCGAAGGAAGAGATGCAGCAGGACATCGCCCACGCCCGCCGGCTGCAGCAGCGGCTGCTGGACGGCCTGAAGGACGTGGAGCAGGTGTTCATCAACGGCAACCTCGAGCACCGGGTGCCGCACAACCTGAACATGAGCTTCAACTTCGTCGAGGGCGAGTCGCTGATCATGGGCATCAAGGGCCTGGCCGTGTCGTCGGGCTCGGCCTGCACCTCGGCCTCGCTGGAGCCCAGCTACGTGCTGCGGGCCCTGGGCCGCAGCGACGAGCTGGCCCACAGCAGCCTGCGCATGACCATCGGTCGCTTCACCACCGAGGAAGAGATCGACTACGCCATCGCCACCATCAAGCAGAACGTCGCCAAGCTGCGCGAGCTGAGCCCGCTGTGGGAGATGTACCAGGATGGCGTCGACCTGAACACCATCCAGTGGACCGCGCATTGAAGAACGTTCGGCGTTGAGGGTCGAGCGTTCCAGGGAACCCTCGCTCGACGCTCGACGTCCATCGCCCAACCAGGAGTTACAACATGGCCTATTCCCAAAAAGTCGTCGACCACTACGAGAACCCCCGCAACGTCGGCTCTTTCGAGAAGGGCGACGAGAGCGTCGGCACCGGCATGGTGGGCGCGCCCGCCTGCGGCGACGTGATGAAGCTGCAGATCAAGGTGAACCCGTCCACCGGCGTCATCGAGGACGCGCGCTTCAAGACCTACGGTTGCGGCTCGGCGATCGCTTCGAGCTCGCTGGTCACCGAATGGGTCAAGGGCAAGACGCTCGACCAGGCGGCTTCCATCAAGAACAGCCAGATCGCCGAGGAGCTGGCGCTGCCGCCGGTGAAGATCCACTGCTCCATCCTGGCCGAGGACGCCATCAAGGCGGCGGTGGACGACTACAAGAAGAAGCACGCGAACTGAAGACCATGGCGGTGACCCTCACTCCTGCCGCGGCGCGGCACGTCACCCGCTACCTTGCCAAGCGCGGCAAGGGCGTGGGCGTGCGCCTGGGCGTCAAGACGACCGGCTGTTCCGGGCTGGCGTACAAGCTGGAGTACGTCGACGACGTGGCGCCCGAGGACGTCGTGTTCGAGAACCACGGCGTCAAGCTGCTGATCGACCCGAAGAGCCTGGCCTACATCGACGGCACCGAGCTCGACTTCGTGCGCGAAGGCCTCAACGAAGGCTTCAAGTTCAACAACCCGAACGAACGCGACCGCTGCGGCTGCGGCGAGAGCTTCCGGGTCTAGCACCGGGCCGCCCGCGGGCGGCCCCGGCATCTCCGATGAACCTGAACGACAGCGACTTCGAACTGTTCGGGCTGCCGCAGCGCTTCGCCCAGGACCGCGCGGCCGTCGACCGGCGCTGGAAAGAACTCCAGCGCGAAGCCCATCCCGACCGCTTCGCCGCCCAGGGCGCGGCGGCGCAGCGCGTGGCGCTGCAGTGGTCGGTGCGCATCAACGAGGCCTACCAGCGCCTGAAGGATCCGCTCAAGCGCGCGGCCTACCTGTGCGAGCTGCGCGGCGCTCCCATCGAGGCCGAGAACAACACGGCCATGCCGCCGGCCTTCTTAATGGAACAGATGGAGCTGCGCGAGGCGCTCGAAGAGGCGCAGGACGAGGCGCAGCTCGACGCGCTGGCCCAGCGGCTGGCCGCTTCGCGGCGCGAGATGCTGGAGCGGATCGCGCACCTGCTGGACGACCAGGGCGACGCCGCCGGCGCCGCCCAACAGGTCAGAGCCCTCATGTTCCTCGAGCGCTTTGGCAGCGACATCGAACACCGGCTCGCGCAGCTGGGACAATAGCCGGTCACCCATGAGCCTGTTGCAGATTTCAGAACCCGGCGCGTCGCCTGACCCGCACCAACGCCGCATCGCCGTCGGCATCGACCTCGGCACCACCCATTCCCTCGTGGCGGCCGTGCGCAACGGCGTGGCCGAATGCCTGCCCGACGCGCAGGGCCGCGTGGTCCTGCCCTCGGTGGTGCGCTATCTCGGCGGCGGTCGCCGCCAGATCGGCCACGACGCCCAGGCGTCGCAGGCCGAGGATCCCGAGAACACCATTGCCTCGGCCAAGCGCTTCATGGGCCGCGGCCTCGACGACATCGCCGACCGCGGCAAGCTGCCCTACCGCTTCGGCGAGCAGCCCGGCATGGTCACGCTGCAGACGCGCGAAGGCGAGAAGTCGCCGGTGGAGATCAGCGCCGAGATCCTCGCCACGCTGCGCTTCCGCGCCGAGGACACCTTCGACGACGAACTGCACGGGGCGGTCATCACCGTGCCGGCCTATTTCGACGACGCGCAGCGGCAAGCCACCAAGGACGCCGCGCAGCTGGCCGGCATCAACGTGCTGCGCCTGATCAACGAGCCGACCGCGGCGGCCATCGCCTACGGCCTGGACAACGCGAGCGAAGGCCTCTACGCCGTGTACGACCTCGGCGGCGGCACCTTCGACATCTCCATCCTGCGGCTGTCGCAGGGCGTGTTCGAGGTGGTCGCCACCGGCGGCGATTCCGCCCTGGGCGGTGACGACTACGATCGCGCGCTGGCCGACTGGATGCTGGCGCAGGCGCGCCTTGCCGCCGAGACGCCTGCGGAGAAGGCCGCCATCAAGATGCTGGCGCGGCGGGTGAAGGAACAGCTGACCGAGCAGGCCGAGGTCACCGTGCCCCTGGCGCTGGGCGGCCGCAGCACCGAGATCGTGGTGCGGCGCGCCGACTTCGAGGCCGAGACACGCGAGCTGACCGCGCGCACCCTGGGTGCCGTGCGCAAGGCGCTGCGCGACGCCCGCCTGCAGAAGGACGAGGTGCAGGGCGTGGTGCTGGTAGGCGGCTCCACCCGCATGCCGCAGGTGCGGCACGCGGTGGCGGAGTTCTTCGGCCGCGAACCGCTGACCAACCTGGACCCGGACGAGGTGGTGGCGCTGGGCGCCGCCATCCAGGCCAACCAGCTGGCCGGCAACAACCCGCAAGGCGACCTGCTGCTGCTGGACGTGATTCCGCTGTCGCTGGGCATCGAGACCATGGGCGGGCTGGTCGAGCGCATCGTGCCGCGCAACGAGACCATCCCCACGGCCAAGGCCCAGGACTTCACCACCTTCAAGGACGGACAGACCGCGATGGCCATCCACGTGGTGCAGGGCGAACGCGACCTGGTGGCGGACTGCCGCTCGCTGGCGCGCTTCGAGCTGCGCGGCATCCCGCCCATGGCCGCGGGCGCGGCGCGCATCCGCGTCACCTTCACCGTCGATGCCGACGGCCTGCTGAACGTGTCGGCCCGCGAGCAGGGCAGCGGCGTCGAGGCCCAGGTGGCGGTGAAGCCCTCGTATGGACTGTCGGACGACCAGATTGCCAGGATGCTGCAGGAAAGTTTCACCACGGCCGAGGCCGACATGAAGGCGCGGGCGCTGACCGAAGCCCGGGTCGACGCCGAACGCATGCTGGTCGCGACGCGGAGCGCGCTCGATGCCGATGGCGGGCTGCTGTCGCCCGAGGAGCGCCAGGCGATCGATGCGCTGGCGCAGCAGTTGCGCGGCGTCGCCGGCAGCAGCGAGGATGCCGCCGCCATCGAGGCCGCCATCGAGGCGCTGGCCAAGGGCACGGAGGCCTTCGCCGCCATGCGCATGAACGAAGGCATCCGCAAGGCCCTGGCCGGCAAGAACCTGGAGGCGATCTGATGCCGGTGATCAAGATCCTGCCGCATCCCGAGTACTGCCCGAATGGCGCGCAGGTCGACGCGCCCACCGGCACCTCGATCTGCGAGGCGCTGCTGGACAACGGCATCGCGATCGAGCATGCCTGCGACATGAGCTGCGCCTGCACCACCTGCCATGTCATCGTGCGCGAGGGCTTCTCCTCGCTCAACGAGATGGACGAGAGCGAGGAAGACCTGCTGGACCGCGCCTGGGGCCTGGAGGCCGATTCGCGCCTGTCGTGCCAGGCCATCGTGGCGCAGCAGGACCTGGTGGTCGAGATCCCCAAGTACTCGATCAACCACGCCAAGGAAAAGCACTGAGCACGGGCGGCGCGCCTGCGGGCGTCGCCGCGACCGTGCCAGTCGGCTACGACCGGGCGACCGTGCCCGCCGCGATCCAGCCGCCGGCCACCGCGCTGAGCAGGCCGTTGCCCGAGAGGTAGCCCCACACCGCATTGCCGCTGACGCCGCGGGCGGCGCCACCGGCGGCCAGCAGGTTGGGGAAGGGCGTGCCGTCGGCGCGCATCACGCGGCAATCTGCGGAGATGTCCAGCCCGCCTTGCGTGTGGAACAGCGCGCCGGTGACGCGCACCGCGCAGAAGGGCGCGGCGAGCGGCGTGGCTCGCGACCAATCACGGCCGAAGCCGTCGCGGGTGCCGGCGCGCTTGTGC
>JAEZKX010000099.1 GCA_023436025.1 Pseudomonadota bacterium
CGGCCCGGACGGCGCGCGCCACCGCGCCATGAGCCCGCAGGCGGCGCGCCTGCACGCCGCCCTGCCGCAGACGCAGTGCACGCGCTGCGGCTATCCCGACTGCGCCGGCTACGCCGAGGCCATGGCAGCGGGCGACGTGCCGATCAACCGCTGCCCGCCGGGCGGCGCGGAAGGCGTGGCCAGGCTGGCCGCGCTCACCGGACAGCCGGGGCTGCCGCTGGACCCGGCATGCGGCGCCGAGGGGCCGCGCCTGCTGGCCGTGATCGACGAGGCCTGGTGCATCGGCTGCACACTGTGCCTGGATGCCTGCCCCACCGATGCCATCGTCGGCAGCAACAAGCGCATGCACACCGTGCTGGAGCGCCATTGCACCGGCTGCGAGTTGTGCGTGCCGGTCTGCCCGGTCGACTGCATCGCGCTGGAGAACGCCAGCGGCGAACGCACCGGCTGGGACGCCTGGTCGCCGGCCGAGGCCGGCTCGGCCCTGCAACGCTATGAATTCCATGTCTTTCGCCGCCAGCGCAGCGAGGCCGAGAACGCCCAGCGGCTGGAGCGCAAGGCCGAGGCCAAGCTGGCCGACCTGCCGGCGCACACCCATGGCGCCGAGGGCGACGAGGCGGCGCGCAAGCGGGCCGTGATCGAGGCGGCGCTGGCGCGGGCGCGGGCCAAGCGCGGCGGCTGACGCGGCTGAGTCGGCGCGCGCGGCGCCGCCCTAACCCAGGGCGTCGTTCACCTGCTCGTTGAACTCCGCCTGGTCGAGCGCCGTGCCGATTTCGCGCGGCAAGGCGTCGCGCATGGAGAACACGCCCAGGATGCGTCCGTCCGGCGCCACGATGGGCAGGTGGCGAAAGCCCCGTTCCAGCATGGTCTGCACCGCGTCCGCCACTCGCGCCTGCGGTGCCACGCACTGGGGCTGCGGCGTCATCACGTCGCTGACGCGGGTCTGCCGGGGGTCCAGGGCCCGGGCTACCACGCGCGTCATCAGGTCGCGCTCGGTGAAGATCCCGAGCAGCCGGTCGGGCGGCGCCATCACCAGGATGCTGCCGCAGTGGGCCCCGGTCATGGCGCAGGCGGCCTCCCACACGCTGCCTTGCGGCGCGATGGTCAGGACGTGCTTCCTGGGCGCGGACTGGAAGACGGTGCGTTCGGGCATGGCGTGCCTCCTTGGAATGCGGCGGGCGGGCGCGGCCCCCCACCGGACTAACGCAACGACATGTTGATGCGCTCCAGCGCCGCGGCGCCGGGGCACAGCTCGGGCGCCTCCAGCGCATTGAGCGGACGGGCGGTGGTGTTGAGGGCCGTGTGCAGGTCGGTGGCCAGCGGATCGACGTACAGCAGGCCGGTGACCACCTCGCCGCGCGCCTGGTGGGCCTGCATGAAGGCCATGGCGCCGTGGCGATCCGTCGGGTCGTAGTCGGCGTGCAGGCTGCGCAGGCGCAGCAGCGTGCCGTCGTGCTGCCGCACGTCCACCACCTCGCCGGGCACCACCGCGCCGGTGGTGATCTCCGCCCGCGGCGCGATGAAGTCGATGCGGCTGACCGCCTCGTTGTGCTCGCGCACGTAGTCGTAGCTCTTGGTGCTGCCCGGATGGTTGTTGAAGGCCACGCAGGGGCTGATGACGTCGATGAAGGCGGCGCCGCCGTGCGACATCGCGCCCTTGATCAGGGGCACCAGCTGCTCCTTGCTGCCCGAGAAGCCGCGCGCCACGTAGGTGGCGCCCAGCTGCAGCGCCATGGCCACCAGGTCCACCGGGCTGTCGCTGTTGACCACGCCCTTCTTGCTCCGGCTGCCGCTGTCGGCGGTGGCCGAGAACTGGCCCTTGGTCAGGCCGTAGACGCCGTTGTTCTCGACGATGTAGGCCATGCGCACGCCGCGCCGCATGGCGTGGGCGAACTGGCCCAGGCCGATGGACGCCGAGTCGCCGTCGCCAGAGACGCCCAGGTACAGCAGGTCGCGGTTGGCCAGGTTGGCGCCGGTCAGCACCGAAGGCATGCGGCCGTGCACGGTGTTGAAGCCGTGCGAGGCGCCCAGGAAATAGTCGGGCGTCTTGGAACTGCAGCCGATGCCGGACAGCTTGGCGACGCGGTGCGGCTCGATGTCAAGTTCCCAGCAGGCCTGGATGATGGCCGCCGAGATGGAATCGTGGCCGCAGCCCGCGCACAGGGTGGAGATCTTGCCCTCGTAGTCGCGCCGGGTGTAGCCGACCTTGTTGGTCTCCAGCGTGGGGTGCTTCAGCGGCGGCTTGGCGATCCAGGTCATTCGGTTTCCTCCGCGAGGCGCTGCACCTGCGCCACGATGGCTTGGGTGATGAAGCGGGCGGTGATGGGCGTGCCGTCGTAGTGCAGCACCTTCACCAGCTTGGCGGGCGCCACGTCCAGCTCGGTCATCAGCAGCGTGCGCATCTGGGCGTCGCGGTTCTGCTCCACCACGAACACGCGCGCGTGCGCCGCGATGAACGCGGCCACGGAGTCGGTGAACGGAAAGGCGCGCAGGCGCATGGCGTCGAGGGCAATGCCTTCGGCGGCCAGCACCTCCAGCGCCTCGTGCAGGGCCGGGCTGGTGGATCCGAAGTACAGCACGCCCCATGGCGTCGGCTCGGCGGCGGGCCGCACCACCGGCGGCGGCACCAGCGCGGCGGCGGTGCGGAACTTGCGCAGCAGCCGCTCCATGTTGTAGACGTAGTCGGGGCCGCGCTCGGAGTAGCGTGCATACGGGTCGCGCGTGGTGCCGCGGGTGAAGTAGGCGCCGCGCGTGGGATGCGTGCCGGGCAGGGTCCGCCACGGAATGCCGTCGCCGTCCACGTCCTTGTAGCGGCCGAAGTCCCGGCCGGCCTCCAGCTCCTCCGCACCCATCACCTTGCCGCGGTCGTAGCCGCGGCCTTCCCGCCATTCGAAGGGCTCGCACAGGCGCTGGTTCATGCCGATGTCCAGGTCGGTCATCAGGAAAACGGGCGTCTGCAGGCGGTCGGCCAGGTCCAGCGCCGCGGCGGCCTGCTCGAAGCATTCGTGCGGGTCTTCGGGAAACAGCAGCACGTGCTTGGTGTCGCCGTGCGAGGCGTAGGCGCAGGCCAGGATGTCGGCCTGCTGGGTGCGCGTGGGCATGCCGGTGGACGGGCCGCCGCGCTGCACGTCGATGATGGTGACGGGGATCTCGGCGAAGTAGGCCAGGCCGATGAACTCGGTCATCAGCGACACCCCGGGCCCGGAGGTCGCCGTGAAGGCGCGCGCGCCGTTCCAGCCGGCGCCCACCACCATGCCGATGGAGGCGATCTCGTCTTCCGCCTGCACGATGGCATGGCGGTTCTGGCCGGTGGCGGCATCGACGCGCAGCTTGCCGCAGTATTTTTGGAAGGCTTCGGCGACCGAGGACGAGGGCGTGATCGGGTACCAGGCGGCGACGGTCGCGCCGCCGTAGACGCAGCCCAGCGCCGCGGCACTGTTGCCGTCGACGAAGATGCGCTGGCCCACCCGGTCGGCCGCGCGCACGCGGATGCCCAGCGGCGCCTGCAGGTGCTCCCGGGCGAAGTCGCGGCCCAGGTGCAGCGCCTGCACGTTGGAGGCCAGCAGCTTCTCCTTGCCCTTGTACTGCTCGCCAAAGAGCTTCTCGATGACGACGGGGTCGATCTCCAGCAGCACCGAGAGCGCGCCGACGTAGACGATGTTCTTGAACAGCTGGCGCTGCCGCGGGTCGGCAAAGACGGCGTTGCAGATCTCGGTCAGCGGCATGCCGATCACGTGCACGTCGTCGCGCAGGCGCGCCGGCGGCAGCGGCCGCGTGTTGTCGTGGAACAGGTAGCCGCCCGGCGACAGCTCGGCCACGTCGGCATCCCAGGTCTGCGGGTTCATCGCCACCATCATGTCGACGCCGCCGCGCCGCCCCAGCCAGCCCTGTTCGCTGACCCGCACCTCGTACCAGGTCGGCAGGCCCTGGATGTTGCTGGGGAAGATGTTGCGCGGGCTGACCGGCACGCCCATGCGCAGGATGGCCTTGGCGAACAGCTCGTTGGCCGAGGCCGAGCCCGAGCCGTTGACGTTGGCGAACTTGACGACGAAGTCGTTGACGGCCTCGATGCGCTTCATGCCAGCACCTCCGGCTGCGCCTGCTTGCGCTGCGCCGAGCCGGCCAGCGCGGAATGGAACAGGAACTTCTGCATGTCCCAGGCGCCGGTGGGACAGCGCTCGGCGCACAGGCCGCAGTGCAGGCAGACGTCCTCGTCCTTCACCATCACCCGGCCGGTCTTGAGCCCGCCCGAAACGTACAGCGCCTGCGCCAGGTTCAGCGCCGGCGCCTTCAGCCGCTGCCGCAGGTCGGCCTCGTCGCCGTTGGCGGTGAAGCTGATGCAGTCCATTGGGCAGATGTCGACGCAGGCGTCGCATTCGATGCAGGCGCCCTGGTTGAACACGGTCTGCACGTCGCAGTTGAGGCAGCGCTGGGCCTCGCGGAAGGCGGTGGCGGCATCGAAGCCGAGTTCCACCTCGACCCGGATGCTGGCCAGGGCCTGCTCGGCCCGCGCCCAGGGCACCTTGAAGCGCGCATCCAGCGAGGTGTCGTTGTCGTAGGTCCATTCGTGGATGCCCATCTTCTGCGACAGCAGGTTCACGGTGGGCGGCGGGCGCACGGAAGGGTTGTCGCCTTCCAGCAGCCGGGCGATGGAGATCGCGGCTTCGTGGCCGTGGGCGACGGCGGTAATGATGTTCCTGGGGCCCAGCGCGGCGTCGCCGCCGAAGAAGACATGGGGCACGGTGGAGCGGAAGGTGCCCGGCTCCAGCTGCGGCAGACCCCACTGGTCGAACACGATGCCGCAATCGCGCTCGATCCACGGGAAGGCGTTCTCCTGGCCGACGGCGATCAGCACCTCGTCGCAGGGGAAGAAGGGGTCGGGCTCGCCGGTGGGCACCAGGCGGCGCCGGCCCTGCGCGTCGGTTTCGGCGCGCACCAGCTCGAAGGTCATGCCGGTGAGGCGGCCATCCTCGTGCACGAAGGACTTGGGCACGTGGAAGTTCAGGATGGGGATGCCCTCGTGCATCGCGTCCTCCTTCTCCCAGGGCGAGGCCTTCATCTCGTCGAAGCCGCTGCGCACGATGACCTTGACATCCTCGCCGCCGAGACGGCGGGCGGAACGGCAGCAGTCCATCGCGGTGTTGCCGCCGCCCAGCACGATCACCCGCTTTCCCACCTGCGTCACGTGGCCGAAGGAAACGGAAGCCAGCCAGTCGATGCCGATGTGGATCGCCGCCGCGGCTTCGCGCCGGCCGGGCAGGTCGAGGTCGCGCCCACGCGGCGCGCCGCAGCCGACGAAGATGGCGTCGTAGCCCTGGTCGAGCAGCCATCGCATCGAATCGACGGGGCGGTGGGCGACGAACTCGACGCCGAGATCGAGCACGTAGCCGCACTCCTCGTCGATCACCTCCTCCGGCAGGCGAAAACGCGGCACCTGGGTGCGCATGAAGCCGCCCGGCCTGGCCTCGCCGTCGAACACGGTCACCGCGTAGCCCAGCGGCGCCAGGTCGCGCGCCACCGTCAGCGAGGCCGGACCAGCGCCGACGCAGGCCACGCGCCGGCCGTTGGGCGGCACCGGCCGCGGCATGCGCCGCCGCACGTCGTCCTTCAGGTCGGCCGCCACGCGCTTGAGCCGGCAGATCGCCACCGGTTCGGGCTGGCCGCTGTTGCCCTGCTCCACCCGGCCGCGCCGGCAGGCGGGCTCGCAGGGGCGGTCGCAGGTACGGCCGAGGATGCCCGGGAAGACGTTGGACACCCAGTTCACCATGTAGGCGTCGCCGTAGCGGCCCTGCGCGATCAGGCGGATGTACTCGGGAACCGGGGTGTGCGCGGGACAGGCCCACTGGCAATCCACGACCTTGTGGAAATAGGCGGGATCGGCGATGTTCGTCGGCTGCAACGGGGCCTCCTGACTCGACGGCACCGGGCTCGGGTGCCGCGGCCAGTCTACGCCTCGCCCGGCGGTCCGGCGTCTGCGGGAAACCCCGGTGCCACCCCTGCCATGCGGGGTCGTCCGGCCGGGCCAGTCGGCCGCCGGGACTCAGGCG
>JAEZKX010000102.1 GCA_023436025.1 Pseudomonadota bacterium
GGGGCCCCGCGCGGGGCGGCCCCCCCCGGGGTCCCGGGCGTGTGCTGCGCTGGCTGGCGCGCCCACGCCCTACGGGCGATGGGACCTGCGTCAGATGCGCATCGGCATCACCACGTACTTGAAGCTCGCGTTCTCGGGGATGGTGATGAGGGCGCTGCTGTTGGCGTCGGCCAGCTCCAACTTCACCATGTCCTGGTCCATGTTGGCCAGGGCGTCGATCAGGTAGGTGACGTTGAAGCCGATCTCGATGGCGTCGCCGCCGTAGTCGATGTCGAGCTCGTCGACGGCCTCTTCCTGCTCGGCGTTGTTGCTGGCCACGCGCAGCGTGTCCTTCTCCAGGTTCAGGCGCACGCCCTTGAACTTCTCGCTGGTCAGGATGGCGGTGCGCTGCAGGCTGGCCAGAAGCGGCGCGCGGCCCAGCGTCACGGCGTTCTTGTGGTTCTTGGGGATGACGCGGTTGTAGTCGGGGAACTTGCCCTCGACCAGCTTGGTCACGAACTCCATGCCGCCGAAGGCGAACTTGGCCTGGTTGTTGGCGAACTGCATCTCGATGGCGCCTTCGGCATCGGACAGCAGGCGCTGCAGCTCCAGCACGGTCTTGCGCGGCAGGATGACTTCCTGGCGCGGCACGTCGACGTCGAGCTGGGCGCTGGCGAAGGCCAGGCGGTGGCCGTCGGTGGCCACCAGCGACAGCGACTTGCCCTCGGCCACGAACAGGATGCCGTTGAGGTAGTAGCGGATGTCGTGCACCGCCATCGCGAAGCTGACCTGGTTGAGCAGGTCCTTGAGCGTCTTCTGCGGAACGCTGAACACCGGGCCGAAGCTGGGGGCTTCCTGCACCAGCGGGAAGTCTTCGGCTGGCAGGGTCTGCAGCGTGAAGCGGCTCTTGCCCCCCTTGAGCATCAGCTTGTTCTGGCTGGATTCCAGCGTCACCGTCTGGTCGCCGGGCATGGTGCGCAGGATGTCGATCAGCTTGCGCGCGCCCACGGTGGTGGTGAAGTTGCCGGCATCGCCGTCCATCTCGACGCCGGTGCGGATCTGGATCTCGAGGTCGCTGGTCGTGAACTGCACGGTGCCGCCGGTCTTGCGCAGCAGCACGTTGGCCAGGATGGGCAGCGTGTGCCGTTTTTCCACGATGCCGGAGACGGACTGCAGCACCGACAGCAGTTTCTCTTGGGTAGCCTTCAGGACGATCATGTCAGCCTCTTCTCTCCGGGTTCTCTTCTCTTGCGTTCAGGCGCCATTTTCGCCTGTTTTTTCAACGGCTTAGCCGTTGCCTCCCTAGCCCTTCAAGGTCTGCTCCAGCACGTGCAGCTGCTGGTTCAGCTCGGACACGTTCTGGCGTTCCTGCGAGATCTTGCGCACGGCGTGCAGCACCGTGGTGTGGTCGCGGCCGCCGAACAGCTCGCCGATCTCGGGCAGGCTCTTCTGGGTGAGCTCCTTGGCCAGGTACATGGCAATCTGGCGCGGCCGGGCGATGCTGGCCGGGCGCTTCTTGCTGTACATGTCGGCGACCTTGATCTTGTAGTAGTCGGCCACCGTCTTCTGGATGTTCTCCACGCTGATCTGCCGGTTCTGGATCGACAGCAGGTCGCGCAGGGCCTCGCGCGCCAGCTGGATCGAGATCTCCTTCTGGTTGAAGCGCGAATAGGCCAGGATCTTGCGCAGCGCGCCTTCGAGCTCGCGCACGTTGGAGCGCACGTTCTTGGCGACGAAGAAGGCGACCTCCTCGGGCATCTCGGTGCCCTCGGCGCGCGCCTTGTTGATCAGGATCGCCACCCGCATCTCCAGCTCGGGCGGCTCGATGGCCACCGTCAGGCCGGAGTCGAAGCGCGAGACCAGGCGCTCGTGGATGTCCGCGAGACCTTTCGGGTACGTGTCCGACGTCATCACGATGTGGCTCTTCTTGGCCAGCAGGGCCTCGAAGGCGTTGAAGAACTCCTCCTGCGTGCGGTCCTTGTTGGCGAAGAACTGGACGTCGTCGATGAGCAGGAGGTCGAGCGAGTGGTAGCGCTCCTTGAACTCGTCGAAGGTCTTGCGCTGGTAGGCTTTGACCACATCCGAGACGAACTGCTCGGCATGGATGTAGAGAACCTTGGATCCGGGGCGGTCGGCCAGCAGCTTGTTGCCCACCGCGTGCACCAGGTGGGTCTTGCCCAGGCCGACCCCGCCGTAGATGAACAGCGGGTTGTACAGCTGGCCCGGCGTGCCGGCCACGTGCATGGCCGCCGCGCGTGCCATGCGGTTGGCCGTGCCCTCCACCAGGCTCTCGAAAGTCAGTGCCGTGTTCAGCCGCGTCTTGAAGCCGCCGGAGGCAGCCTCCTCCTCGGGCTCGGCCGGTTCGGGGGCTGCATGGCTGGGTGCCGTGGCTGGCGCGGAGTAAGTGCGGGCCGCATTTTCCCGCGGAGTGATCGCTAACTCGAGCTGCACCGGCTGGCCGTACAGCTTCTCCAGCACGGCGGCGATGCGGCCGGCATACTGGGCCCGGATCCAGTCGAGCTTGAAGCGGTTGGCCACGAACAGGGTGACGCGGGAAAAGTCCTCGCTGACCTGGGCCATGAGGGGCTTGATCCAGGTGTTGAACTGCTGTTCGGGGAGGTCCTGCGCCAGCTGCTCCACGCATGCCTGCCACAGGCTATCGCCGGCGCCCAGACTTGCCGTGGTCGCCAGACCGATGTGTTGCCCCTCACCCATTGTGCCCCGCCGCTCCTGTGGATTACTGTTGTTGCGCGAAACGGCGCATTGTAGGCCTTGAACACCTTATCCACAAAGACGGTTCAGGCATAAGAAGCCTGGTATTCAGGCGGGCGGAAGCCCCGCGGATTGAGTCGAAAGGCCTTTTCCGCGATAATGCCGGGTTTCCCAGAGAACCAAGATGAAACGTACTTACCAACCTTCCAAGGTGCGCCGCGCCCGCACCCACGGCTTCCTGGTCCGCATGAAGACCCGTGGCGGCCGCGCCGTCATCAATGCCCGCCGCGCCAAGGGCCGCAAGCGCCTGGCTGCCTGAGCGGCCGACCGCGCTTTCGCCGGCCGGCTGACGCATGCCCTGAGTCCGTGCAGCGGCTGAAGACCCGGGCCCAGTTCCAGGCGGCGATGGCAGGCGGCACCGTCTCGCGCACGCCGCATTTCGTGCTGCACCGCGCGCCGCTGGAAAGCGCCCCATCTGCAGGGTCCGAACCGGAAACCCGGTCGCGGACCCTGTTTGCCGTGCGCGACGAGCCCTATGTCGGCGTGGTGCTGCCCAAGCGGTGGGCCAGGCGCGCGGTCACGCGCAACGGCATCAAGCGCCAGGTTTACGACGTGAGCTCCGCGTTCGCCCCGCGCCTGCCCGCGGCCGCCCATGTGGTGCGGCTGCGGCTGGATTTCGCGCGCAAGGAATTCCCCTCGGCGTGGTCCGACGCGCTGAAGGCCGTCGTGCGCGCCGAGCTGCTGCGCCTGTTCGAACGCGCTGCGGCCGACGCCAAGGCGCCGGCTGCCGCCGCGCCATCGGGCGCCCAGGGCGTGGCGCCATGATCCGCGGACTGCTGATCGGCCTGGTCAAGGGCTACCGCCTGCTGCTGTCGCCCTGGATCGGCTCGTCCTGCCGCTTCACGCCGACCTGCTCGGCCTATTCGCTCGAAGCCCTGGAACGGCACGGTGCCGCCGTTGGCACATACTTGACGGCGGCGCGCATCGTGCGCTGCCATCCCTGGTGCGCGGGCGGCCACGATCCCGTGCCCGCCACCAGGCCCCGGCTGTTCACCGGCCGGGCCCTCCACGAAAAGAAATCTCCATGAACGACATCCGCCGCACCATCCTCTGGGTGATCTTCGGCTTCTCGATGGTCATGCTCTGGGACCAGTGGCAGGTCTTCAACGGCCGCCAGGCGACCTTCTTCCCGTCGTCCAAGCCGGCCGTGACGGCGCAGGCACCGGCATCCGCGCCCGCCACCGCGGCCCTGCCCTCGGCGGTGCCCACTGGTCCCACGTCGGTGCCTGCCACCACGACCTCGCCGCAGTCCGTGCCCGCGGCGCCCGCCGGCGCCACCGCGGCGCAGCGCGAGCGCATCACCGTGACCACCGACGTCATGAAGGTCACCTTCGACACCGAAGGCGCCACCGTGGTCCACACCGAGCTGCTGGAGCACGTGGCCGACGGCAAGAACGGCAACTACGTCCTGCTGGACCAGAGCCCCGAACGTGTCTACGTGGCCCAGAGCGGGCTGGTCGGTCCCGCCGGCACCTCGTATCCGAACCACAAGACCATCATGACCGCCGTGCCGGGCGAGCGCACGATGAAGGAGGGCCAGAACGAGCTGTCGATCCGCTTCGAGTCGCCCGTGCAGGATGGCGTGAAGCTGGTGAAGACCTTCACCTTCAAGCGCGGCGCCTACGAGGTGCCGGTGAAGCACGAGGTCATCAACGACGGCGGCGTCGAGGCCCGTCCGCAGCTGTACCTGCAGCTGGTGCGCGACGGCAACAAGCTGCCTGGCGAATCATCCTTCTATTCCACCTTCACCGGCCCGGCGGTCTATACCGACGCGCAGAAGTTCCAGAAGGTCGAGTTCAGCGACATCCAGAAGAAGAAGGCGGAGTTCGAAACGAGCTCCGACGATGGCTACATCGCCATGGTGCAGCACTACTTCGTCAGTGCCTGGATCCTGCCCGATGGCGTCAGGCGCGACCTGCAGATGACGGAGGTCGACCGCAACCTGTACTCGGTGGCCATGATCGCGCCGCTGAAGCCCCTGGCGCCTGGCGCCTCGGAAGCGCAGGAAGCCATCTTCTACTCCGGCCCGCAGGAAGAAAAGCTGCTGGAGCAGGTCGCCCCCGGCCTGGAGCTGGTCAAGGACTACGGCGTGCTGACCGTGCTGGCCAAGCCGCTGTACTGGCTGCTCGACACCATCCACAGCGTCCTGGGCAACTGGGGCTGGTCCATCGTCGGCCTGGTGCTGCTGATCAAGATCGCCTTCTACTGGCTGCAGGCCAAGGGTTACGAGAGCATGGCCAAGATGAAGGCCATCAACCCGAAGGTCATGGCCATGCGGGAGCGCTACAAGGACAAGCCGCAGCAGATGCAGCAGGAGATGATGCGCATCTACCGCGAGGAGAAGGTAAACCCCCTGGGGGGATGCCTGCCGATCCTGGTGCAGATCCCGGTGTTCATCGCGCTCTACTGGGTGCTGCTGTCGTCGGTGGAGATGCGCCACGCGCCCTGGATCCTGTGGATCAAGGACCTGTCCGCGCCGGATCCGTACTTCATCCTGCCGGTGGTCATGACGCTCACCACGCTGCTGCAGACGGCGCTGAACCCGGTGCCGCCGGATCCGATGCAGGCCAAGATGATGTGGTTCATGCCGCTGATCTTCTCGGTGATGTTCTTCTTCTTCCCGGCCGGCCTGGTGCTGTACTGGATCACGAACAACATCCTGTCGATCGCGCAGCAGTGGCTGATCAACACGCGCATGGGCGTGCCGCCCGAGTTCAACCTGCCGAAGTTCAAGTAGGCCGGTAGTCCCTAGGGTGTGCTCGCGCAGCGAGCGCACCTTTGCGCGACGGCCCGGTGCGCTCGCTGCGCGAGCACACCCTACGGGATCCCGCGATCCTGCGATTGGCGACAATGCAGTGATGCTCGCCCGCCTCGACCAGCCCATCGCCGCCATCGCCACCGCCCCCGGGCGCGGGGCGGTGGGCATCGTGCGGGTCTCGGCCAGGTCGGTGCAGCCCATCGTCGATGCGGTCTGCGGCCGCGCGCTCCGGCCGCGCGAAGCCACCTACCTTCCCTTTCGCGCCGCCGACGGCTCGCCCATCGACCAGGGGCTGGCCATCCACTTCCCGGCACCGCATTCCTACACCGGCGAGGACGTGCTGGAGCTGCAGGCCCACGGCGGCCCCGTGGTGCTGCAACTGCTGCTGGCGCGCTGCCTCGAAGCCGGTGCGGCCATGGCGCTGCGCGTCGCCGAGCCCGGCGAATTCACCCGGCGCGCCTTCCTCAACGGCAAGCTCGACCTGGCCCAGGCCGAGGCCATCGCCGACCTGATCGACGCCAGCACCGAAGCCGCGGCGCGCAGTGCCACCCGCTCGCTGGCCGGCGCCTTCTCGCGCGAGATCCAGGCGTTGCGCGATGCGCTGGTGGACCTGCGCATGCTGGTGGAGGCGACGCTCGATTTCCCCGAGGAGGAGATCGACTTCCTGCAGAAGGCCGATGCGCTCGGCCAGCTGGACCGCCTGCAGGCGCGGCTGGCGCAGGTGATGGAGCGCGCGCGCCAGGGCGCCCTGCTGCGCGAGGGCCTGCACGTGGTGATCGCGGGCCAGCCCAACGCGGGCAAGTCCTCGCTGCTGAACGCGCTGGCCGGCGCCGAGCTGGCCATCGTCACGCCGATTCCCGGCACCACCCGCGACATCGTGCGCCAGACCATCCAGATCGAGGGCGTGCCGCTGCACGTGGTCGACACGGCCGGCCTGCGCGAAGGGGCCGACCCGGTGGAGCAGATCGGCATCGAGCGCGCCTGGGGGCAGATCGAGAAGGCCGATGCGGTGCTGTTCCTGCATGACCTGACGCGCGCCGAGGCGCCGGACTACCAGGCGGCGGACGCCGCGATCGCGGCCAGGCTGCCGCGCGGGGTGCCGGTGATCGATGTGTGGAACAAGGCCGACGTGGTGACCGAAAGCGCTGCCGGCGGTCCCGTCGCGGCTGGCACGGGCGGCGCGGCCGACGTGCAGCAGCCGCTGCGCCTGTCCGCCCGCACCGGCGCCGGCATCGCCGACCTGCGCCGGCGCCTGCTTGCCGTGGCCGGCTACGAGGCTGCGCCCGAAGGCGTGTTCATCGCGCGCGAGCGCCACCTGCATGCGCTGCGGCGGGTCGACGCCCACCTGATGGAGGCGGCTGGCTTGCTGGCGCAGCAGGCGCAGGCGCTGGACCTGCTCGCCGAGGAACTGCGGCTGGCGCAGAACGCCCTGAGCGAGATCACCGGCGAGTTCAGCGCCGACGACCTGCTGGGCGTGATCTTCAGCCGCTTCTGCATCGGAAAGTAGAGCGCGGCGCCGCAGCGCCACCGCCTGCGTGCGATGGCGACGTGGACGCCGCCAGCGCGCCCGTTCGCGGTGGGGCCCCATTCCACGCGGGGCCCCATTCGGCGCGGGGCCCCATTCCGCGCGGGGCGCCCGTAAGCCAGGCCCTACTGCGCCTTGATCCCGCGCGCCTTGATCAGCTTGCCCAGGGTGTCGTGGTCGCGCTTGAGGAAGCTGGCGAAGTCGGACGCCGAACTCATCACCGGCTCGGCATTGAGCTCCTGCAGCCGCGCCACCACGGCCGGGTCCTTGATCGCCTTGCCGAACTCGGTGGTGATGCGCGCCACCACCGGCGCGGGCGTGCCGGCCGGCACGAACAGGCCGTTCCACTGCATGGGCTTGAAATCGGGGAAGCCGGCTTCCGCGAAGGTCGGAACGTTCGGCATCGAGGCCAGGCGCTTGTCGCTGGTCACCGCCAGCGCCTTCACCTTGCCGCCTGCCACCTGCGGCGCCGCCAGCGTGCTGGAGATCAGCAGGGCCTGCACGTGGCCGCCCATCAGGTCGGTCATGGCGGGGCCGCCGCCCTTGTAGGCGACGTGCGGCAGCTCGATGCCCGCCGCATCCTTGAACACCTCGAAGAACAGGTGGTTGCTGGTGCCGATGCCGGGGCTGGCGTAGCTCATCTTGTAGCCGTTGGACTTGGCATGGGCCACGAAGTCCTTCACCGTCGACGGCGGCACGCTGTTGTTCACCAGCATGACCAGCGGGATGCGCGTGAGCAGGCTGACGGGCTGCAGGTCCTTGAAGCTGTCGTACGAGAGGTTGGGAATCAGGTGGGGGTTGGCCGGCACGCTGTCGGCGCTCATGAGCAGGGTGTAGCCGTCGGCGGGCGACTTGGCCACCATCGCCTCGGCCACCGTGCCGCCGGCGCCGGGCCGGTTCTCGATCACCACCGGCTGCCCGAACAGCTCCTGCAGCCGCGGCTGCATGGCGCGGGCGATCAGGTCGGTCAGCCCGCCGGGGGCGAAGCTGACCACGATGCGGATCGGCTTGTCGGGCCAGTTCGCCTGGGCGAGCGCCGGCAGGGCGAGCGCGCCGCAGGCGGCGGCAAGAAGGCTGCGCACGAAAGTGCGACGAAGGGGCATGGTTGTCTCCTGGATGTCTTGGCCCGGTGGCCGAAGGCGGTTATAGTTTTGTCCACAGAGCGGACAATCGTATCCATTTTCCTTGGGGCGTGGTCCGTCGTCAACCGGAGGAACGCGCAGTGAGCGAAGAACGAAGCGGCGGCGAGGGCGTACGGGCGGTGGAGCGGGCGCTGGACGTCCTGGCCGCCTTCGCAGCGGGCGACAAGGAATTGCTGGTGGCCGACCTGCTCAAGCGGGTCGACCTGAGTCGCCCCACCCTGTACCGGCTGCTGCACACGCTGGAGAAGAAGGGCTTCGTGGTGTCGCAGGGGGAGCCGCAGCGGTTCCGCCTTGGGCCGGCGGTGGCCAAGCTGGCCCATGTCTGGAGTTCCAGCATGGACCTGCAGGCCCTCGCCCGGCCCGTCATGATGGAGGCCTGGAGCCACACCTCGGAGACGGTGGCGCTGTTCGTGCCGCGCGGCGAGATGCGCCTGTGCATCGCCGAGATCCAGAGCCCGCAGGCGCTGAGCTTCCGACGCGGCGTGGGCTACAGCGAGCGCCTGGTGCGCGGTGCCAGCGGGCGCGCCATCCTGGCCTATACGCCGCTCGAGGAGGGGCAGCTGGAGGCCTACGCCGCCGGCACCAACAGCGACCTGGGCTGGCTGCGCAAGGAACTGGAGCTCACGCGGGCGCGCGGCTACGCCATGGGCCACAACGAGTTGATCCAGGGCGCCTATGCCGTGGCCGCGCCCTTCTTCGCCGTCGACGGCCGGGTGGCCGGGTCGCTGGGGGTGTTCGGTCCGGACGTGCGGCTCACCGAAGCCCGCGTCCACGAGTTCGGGCACTACCTGCGCAAGTTGGCGGCGCAGCTGTCGCAGACCCTGGGGACGACCCTGGCTTGACCCTGGCGCATGAGCGTCCGTAGAATGGACAGAATATTCGCTCATCGGACAATCATGGCCAACGAAATGATGAAGACGCTGGTGCGCACCGGCCCCGGGACGCCCACCGGCAACCTGCTGCGCCGCTTCTGGATTCCCATCCTGCTTTCCAGCGAGATCGCCGAGCCCGACGGCCCGCAGGTGCGCGTGCAGATCCTGGGCGAGAAGCTGCTCGCCTTCCGCGACAGCGAGGGCCGCCCGGGCCTGATCGGCGAGTTCTGCTCGCACCGCGGCGTGTCGCTCTACTTCGGCCGCAACGAGGAAAACGGCATCCGCTGCGCCTACCACGGCCTCAAGTTCGACATCCACGGCAAGTGCGTGGACATCCCGCAGGCGCCGCAGATGTGCGAGAAGTTCCATATCGCCGGCTATCCCTGCATCGAGCGCGCCGGCATCGTCTGGGCCTACATGGGACCGCCCGACAAGCAGCCCGGCCCGCCCGGCGTCGAATGGGCCAACCTGCCCGACAGCCACGTGTTCGTCTCCAAGCGGCTGCAGGAGTGCAACTACCTGCAGGCCATGGAAGGCGGCATCGACACCAGCCATGTGTCCTTCGTGCACAAGTTCGAGGTCGACAACGACCCCTTCCACCAGGGCACCAAGGCCAACGAGTACATCAAGAAGGACGGCAACGTCACCTTCGAGGTGGAGAAGCACGAAGGCGGGCTCACGCTGTTCGGCCGCCGCAACGGCGAGCCCGACTCCTACTACTGGCGCGTCACCCAGTGGATCTTCCCCTGGTACAACCTGATCCCGCCCTTCGGCGACCATGCGCTCGGCGGCCATGTCTGGGTGCCCATCGACGACCACAACTGCTGGGCCTGGAGCATCAACTTCCGTCCCGACCAGCCGCTGTCGGCGCAGGAGCGCCGCCACCTCGAGGAGGGCAAGGGCGTGCACTGCGAGTACGAGCCGGGCACCAACGTTCCCGGCGGCACCTGGCGTCCGAAGCAGAACAGGGACAACGACTACCTGATCGACCGCGCCGCGCAGAAGCAGAAGCTGTCGTACAGCGGCGTGTTCGGCTTCGCCGCGCAGGACGCCTCGCTGCAGGAGAGCATGGGCCCGATCCAGGACCACGACGCCGAGAAGCTGCTGCCTTCCGACCGCGCGATCATGATGGCGCGGCGCGCCCTGTGGGACGCCACCGTGGCCCTGCAGCAGGGCCAGGAGCCATCGGCCGCGCAAAGCCACGCCCAGGGCGTGCGCGCCGCCGGCGTGCTGCTGCCCAAGGACCAGAAGCCGCAGGACTGGGCGAAGACCCACCTTCGTTTCGGCGAAGGCATGCCGGTGTACTC
>JAEZKX010000108.1 GCA_023436025.1 Pseudomonadota bacterium
AGCCGCGCCTGCAGCAGCCGCTGCACCGCGGGCGGCTGCTGCGGCAGACGGCGCGCCAGCGCTTCCAGGTAGCGGAAGCGGGCGGGGTCGGCGCGCCAGGCGCCGCTGCGGCGCAGAGCCTCGAGCCACGCCAGGCCGGCGTCCTCGGCAGCTGGCAGCGACGCGCTCATCGCTGCGTGTCTTTCTGCGTGCCGGTGGCGCGCGGCACGGGCGCCATCTCGACCCGGCGGTTCAAGGCGCGCCCGCTCTCATCGCTGTTGGAGGCCACCGGCTGCTCGGGCCCGAAGGCGGCGGCGAACACCTGGCCGGCGGGCATGCCTTCCTCGATCAGCGCGCGCGTGACGGTCAGCGCGCGCTGGGCCGACAGCTCCAGGTTGTCGGCGAAGCGCCGGTTGCCCTCGTTGACCGGGCGGTCGTCGGTGAAGCCGCTGACCATCAGCAGCTCGTTGCGCTCGCCCAGGTACACCCGCAGCGGCCCCACCAGGCTGCGCAGCAGCTGCCGGCCTTCGGGGCGCAGCTGGTCGGAATTGACCGCGAACAGCACGCTGCCGCTGATGCCGATGCGGCCGTCGCGCACCGTGATGCGGCCGGCCGCGAGCGGCACGGCCAGCGCCTGCTCCAGCGCCATGCGGCGCTGCTCCTCGACCCGCCGCTTCTCCACCTCGGCCTGCAGGTTGGCCACCAGGTCCATCTGCACGACCAGGGTGCCCACCAGCACCAGCACGAAGGCGCCCAGCAGGACCGACATCAGGTCGCCGAAGACGGCCCATACCGGCGCGACCGGCGCGCCGCCCTCGGCGTCGTCCAGTTCCATCAGGCGCGCTCCGCGTCGGCCGGCAGCGTGCGGATCGGCTTGACCTGCAGCGCGCGCAGGTGGTCCACCAGGCCCTGCTGCGAGGCGATGCTGAGGTCGATGACCTCGCGCGCCTGCGCCACGTAATAGGCCAGCTGCTCGTCGCTGCGCGCGGTGGAGCGGCGCAACGAGGCCTCCATGCGCTCCAGGCTTTCCACCAGCTTGTCGTTGCCAGCCTGGAACTGCTGCACGCCCTGCACGAAGGCCTCGGCCACGGCCGACAGCTCCACCGCGCCGGCGGCGATGTGCGTGGCCGACTCGGTGGCGGCGGCGGACTGGGCCTCCAGCGTCGCGGCGAAGCGGGTGCCCGCCTGCTCCAGCGCCGTCGACGCCGAGGCCAGCAGGGCTTCGGTGGCCGCGCCCTGGCGCTGGCTGGCGCCGTCGACCGCGTCGAGCAGGCCGCGCAGCCGCTCCAGCAGCATGGTGCGTTCCTGCAGCGCCAGGTTGTCGCGTTCACCGACGCGGCCCATCTCCTCGCGCAGCTGCGCGATGACGGCGGCCGCCGCCTGCGGCACTTCGGAGGCCGTCCGCAGCAGGCGGGTCAGCGGCTCCTCCAGCGCGTTGCCCAGCGTGGCGAGGTGGCGCGCCACGGCCTCCTCCAGCGCGCCCAGCCGGGCCACGGCGGCCTCGCCGCGCCGGCTTTCGTCCTCGCGCAAGGTGGCCAGTTCGCTGCGCCACAGGCCGGCGAGTTCGTTCATGCGCACGCGCTGCTCCTCCTGCCAGCGCTCTTCGCCGGCCATGCGCGCCTGCACCAGTTCCTCGGAGCGCGCCACCAGCGCATCGGCGCGTTCCAGCGCGCGCACGGAGCCTTCGGTGGCCCGCTCGGCGAGGTCCGCCGCCGCCTTCTCCAGCGTGGCCGTCAGGGCCGTCTGCTGCGCCAGCGCCTGCTCGCCGGCGCTGCGCCATTGGTCCTGCAGCGCCTCGGCACTCGCGCCCAGCGAGGCAGCGAAAGCCTGCACCCGTGCGCTGTCGGCCTCGGCCCGGGCGGCTTCCGATTGCGCCATCGCCGCCTGGAAGGCCGCGGCCATCGCCTGCGCCGTCGCATCGAAGCGCGACGCGATGGCTTCGGCCTGGCCAAGGGCCACCTCGCCCAGGCGGGCGTGCGTGCGTTCGGCCTGCTGCGCCACCTGCGCCATCGCATCGGCGACGGCGGGGCGGATGGCCTCGCCGGCGGCACGGGCGCCAGCGGCAAGGTTATCCTGCAGTGCGGCGCCGACCTCGTGCGCCAGCTTGGCGCAGGCGGCGGCCACCTCGCGCTGCAGTTGCGCATGGCGTTCCAGCAGGCGGGCGTCCAGCTGCTCGCCACGGGCGTCGATGCGCTCGGCCAGCGCGCCAACCTGCTCCACCAACCGCGGCAGCGCCTGCGCCTGCAGCTGCATCGCGCGCAAGCTCTCCTGCCGCTGGTGCGCCAGCGAAAAGGGCAACAGCACGCCGGCGATGCGCGCCTCCAGCTTGCGCGCCACCTCCATGCGCTCGCGCCGCGCGATGGCGGACATCAGGCCCAGCATGGCGGACGCGGCCACCCCGGCGACCGAGGCGCCGAACGAGACGCCCAGGCCGCGGATCGGCGCGGCCAGCGCGCCGCGCATGGCCTCGAGGTCGGTGGAGCGCTCCAGCGCGAACACCGTGCCGCGGAAGGTGACCACCATGCCGAGGAAGGTGCCCAGCATGCCCAGCATCACCAGCAGGCCGACCAGGTAGGGCGTGAGCGCCGGGCCGGGCAGCGCGCCGCGCTCGCCCTCGACCCGCAAGCGCACCGCGTCGCGCAGCGTCGCCGGCACGGCCTGCAGCCATTCGGCCAGGCTGGCCGGCGCCTCGCGCGTCGCATCCAGCGTCCGCTCCAGCGCGCTGGTGGCCTGGCGGAACTGGCGCAGCTCGAACGCGCCCAGCAGGTAGACCGCGGCGATCAGCGCCGTCATGGCAAGAGTCAACCAGCTGCCGCCGGCAAATCCGGCCGCGATCCAGGCCAGCGCCACCAGTCCGGCGGCGAAGGCGGCGAAAAAGAACCTTGTCATCGTGTCTCGTCCATGTCGTCGGCGGCGGCGCAGGCCTCCACCAGGCCCGCCACCGGGGCCAGCCGCACCTCCAGCTCGGCCCGCAGCGCCTGGCGCCAGTCACGCTCGAAGGCCTGCGGCCAATCGGCATCCGCGTCACCGGCATCGACCGCGGCGGCGCGCAGCTGCGCGTGGCGGCGCTTCAGCCGCGCCGGCAGGGTGGCCAGCA
>JAEZKX010000198.1 GCA_023436025.1 Pseudomonadota bacterium
GCGCCGCAGCGGCCGCGCCAGGCGCCGGCCGAAGGTGCGCGCCAGCAGGATGCTGGTCAGTGCCGTGATCGTGACCAGCGCCAGCAGGCCCAGCCAGGTGTCGCGGTTGGGCAGCAGGCCGGTGGCAGGCTGCGAGACGCGGGCGACGAAGCCGTTGGTGGCCGAGGTGGCGAAGGCGCCGATCACCGGCGTGCCGTCGCGCGCGATCGTCTCGAAGCTGGCGCGGTTGCCCGACACCCTCAGCGGCGTCGCCTGTTCGCCCACGCGCGATGCCGATGCGTCGTTGCTGGCCACTACCAGGCCGCGCCGGTCCACCAGCGCCGCGCGGATGCCGGGCACGTCGACCGAGGCCGTGATCAGCTCCTGCAGCACGGAGGGCGGGTAGGAGAAGATCAGCGCGTAGCTGGGCGCGCCCTCGCGCAGCACGGGCATGGCCAGCGACAGGGCCGGACGCTTGATCTGCACGCCGTAGTAGAGGTCGCTGTAGACGGTGCGACGCTCCTCGATGGCCTCGCGCGACAGGTTCTGGGAGCTCAGCGGCAACGTCCGGCCTTGCCACACCGCGTCGCGGCTCTGGGCGCCCAGCTTCCACAGGTTGGGCAGCGGCTCGCCCCAGGGCACGACCGTATTGAAGATCACCTGGCCGTCGGGTCCCACCAGCACGATCAGGCTGCCCGGCAGATTCTGCGTGATGCGGCCGGCGAAAGCGTGCGCGCGTCGCCAGTCGCCGGCCTCGAAATCAGCGGAGGCAGCGAGCACTTCCAGTTGCGCGTGGCCCCGGTTGAGCTCGGCGTCGACCGCATTGCCCAGCGTTTGCGCCAGGGCCTCCAGGCGGCCCAGGGCGATCTGCCGGTCTTGCGCCGCCTGGAAGGCCAGCAGGGCGGTGGTGCCGACCAGCAGCGGTGCGATCACTGCGGCCAGCAGCAAGACCAGCGCCTGGTTCAGGGTCCGGGGGCGGACGGGGAGGGACATGGCGGCGGACTGCCTGCTTCCGGACGAGGTGGGTGAAGCAGCGGACTCTACCTGAGCTCTGCCTGTGCGGGGGCAGCGGCGCCGGCGCCCGGGCGCCCTGGGCGTTAAAGTCGCTGCCATGCGCACTTCCGGGCGTCCGCGCCGCGCTTCTTGAAAGCCGTCCAGGCCGTCGCCGCCATCGAGGCCTTCAAGGGCGTGGTGGTCCTGGTCGCTTCCTCGACCCTGGTCACGCTGCTGCCGCACGATCTGCACGCGCTGGCCCTGGAGCTGCTGCAGCACATGCACCTCAACCCGGCGGCCGCCTATCCGCGCATCTTCGTGCGGGCCATGGACGACCTGCAGAACACCCGGCTGCTCACCCTGGCCCTGGGCGCCGGGGCCTATGTGGTGCTGCGCTTCGTCGAGGCCTACGGGCTGTTCATGCAGCGGTCCTGGGCCGAGTGGCTGTCGGCGCTCAGCGGGGGGGTGTACGTGCCGTTCGAGGTGGCGGCCTGCGTGCGCGCGCCCACGGCGCTGCACTTCGGGCTGCTGGCGGCCAATGTGGCGGTGGTGGCGGTGGTGGTGCAGGCCCTGCGCAAGCGCCGCCGCGCGACCGCCGGGCCATAGGGTTCGACCTCAGAGAGGGGGTGTTGGGGGCTCCCTAGAATGTGACGCAGTGCAATATCTCCGCGAGGAGCCGCCCCCGTGCAAAGCAAGAAAGCCACCGGCCCGAAGCCGGCCCAGCGCGTCATCAAGAAATACCCCAACCGGCGGCTCTACGACACCGACACCTCCACCTACATCACGCTGGCCGAGGTGAAGCAGCTGGTGATGGAGAACGCGCCCTTCGTGGTGCGCGACGCCAAGACCAACGAGGACCTCACGCGCAGCATCCTGCTGCAGATCATCCTGGAGGAGGAGGCGGGCGGGGCGCCGATGTTCACCGAGGCGGCGCTGGCCAACATCATCCGCTTCTACGGCCATGCCATGCAGGGCTTCATGGGCAGCTACCTGGAAAGGAACGTCCAGGCCTTCACCGACCTGCAGGCGCAGCTGGCGCAGCAGTCCCGCAATGCCACGCCCGAGGCCTGGGCGCAGTTCATGAACATGCAGAACCCCCTGCTGCAGGGCATGGTGGGCAGCTACGCCGAGCAGTCGCGCGCCATGTTCGAGAAGATGCAGGAACAGATGCAGAAGCAGACCGAGCAGATGCTGGGGGCGTTCGGGATCAAGAAGTGACTCGGCGGCCAGGGGCCAGAGGCTAGGCTCGGGGGCTGGTCCGCGCGGCGCGAGGTCATTGGGCATCTGGGACAATATGCGGATGAGCGACGTCGCCGCCCCGCAAACCCCTGCAGCGCCCAAGGTGGGCTTCGTCAGCCTCGGCTGCCCCAAGGCCCTCACCGACTCGGAACTGATCCTCACGCAGCTGAGCGCGGAGGGCTATGCCACGTCCAAGACCTTCGAGGGCGCGGACCTGGTGATCGTCAACACCTGCGGCTTCATCGACGATGCCGTCAAGGAAAGCCTGGACACCATCGGCGAGGCCCTGGCCGCCAACGGCAAGGTCATCGTCACCGGCTGCCTGGGCGCGCGCACCGGCGACACCGGCGGCAACATGGTGCGCGAGATGCATCCGTCGGTGCTGGCCGTGACAGGCCCGCATGCCACGCAGGAGGTGATGGACGCGGTCCACGCCCACCTGCCCAAGCCGCACGACCCCTTCGTCGACCTGGTGCCGGCGGCTGGCATCAAGCTGACGCCCAAGCACTACGCCTATCTCAAGATCAGCGAGGGCTGCAACCACCGCTGCACCTTCTGCATCATCCCGTCGATGCGTGGCGACCTGGTCAGCCGGCCCATCGGCGACGTGCTGAAGGAAGCGCGCGCGCTGTTCGAGGGCGGCGTGAAGGAACTGCTGGTGGTCAGCCAGGACACCTCGGCCTATGGCGTGGACGTGAAGTACCGCATCGGCTTCCACGACGGCCGGCCGGTGCGCACCCGCATGCTGGAGCTGGTGCAGGCGCTCGGCGAGCTGGCCGAGCCCTTCGGCGCCTGGGTGCGGCTGCACTACGTCTACCCGTATCCGCATGTCGACGAGGTGATCCCGCTGATGGCCCGCGGCCTGGTGCTGCCCTACCTCGACGTGCCCTTCCAGCACAGCCATCCCGAGGTGCTGCGCCGCATGAAGCGGCCGGCCAGCGGCGAGCGCAACCTGGAACGCATCGCGCGCTGGCGCGAGCTGTGCCCCGAGCTCGTGGTGCGCAGCACCTTCATCGCCGGCTTCCCAGGCGAGACCGAGGAGGAATTCCAGCACCTGCTGGATTTCGTGCGCGAGGCGCAGATCGACCGCGCCGGCTGCTTCGCCTACTCCCCCGTCGAGGGCGCGGCGGCCAACGCGCTGCCTGGCGCGGTGCCGCAGGAAGTGCGCGAGGAGCGCCGCGCGCGCTTCATGGCCGTGGCCGAGGAAGTGTCGGCCGAGCGCCTGAAGCGCCGGGTCGGCGCGACCATGCAGGTGCTGGTGGATTCGGCGCCGGCCCTCGGCCGCAAGGGCGGGATGGGGCGCTCGTATGCCGACGCGCCCGAGATCGACGGCACGGTCCGCCTGCTGCCGCCGCAGAAGCTGAGCAAGCGCCTCGTCGCCGGCGAGTTCACGCGGGCGCAGGTCGTCGCCACCGAGGGGCACGACCTGGTGGCACTGCCCATTTGAAGCTGGCCGTTCACTCTTGCACCGTGCGAGCGAGCAGGCGTTGCAGCCAGCGCTCCATCGCATCGCCGGGGGCGCCCTCGCGCGCGCGCATCCATGCCGCCGCGACGGGCAGGTACCAGGCTTGCAGCCGGCGCAGTTCCAGGCCGGCTGCCTGCGCATAGCAGCGCTTGTAGAGCCAGGCCGCCAGCCGCCGTCCCGTGGTGTCGACGGATTCCGGCCGCCCGGCCGCCAGCGGCGCGAAGCGCAGGAGCAGTTCGGTGCGCACCACGTCGGCTTCGGGTGCGCCGGCCGCGGCCTTGGACCAGTCGACGATCGCTGGTCCCTGCGGTCCGAGCAGCACGTTGCCGGGATGCAGGTCGCCGTGGCACAGGCGCGAACCCGCGGGCAGGGCGCCGAGGAGGGCGAGCGCGCGCTCCTGGTCGGCCACTTGCAGCGGTCCGTGCCGGATGTCGGTGGCCAGCACGTCGTTCAGCGACCGCAGCGCACCCGCTGCGTCGTGGCGATGCATCTCGGCATGCAGTTGCGCCAGGGTGCGCATCCAGGGCAGGACGCGGTGCGGTGCCCGTTGCAGGGCCTGCAGCAGGGAAGGGCCATCGATGCAGGGATAGCAGATGGCGGCGCGCCCGTCCCAGGTGCCGCGCTCCAGCGGGCCGGCCACCGGCAGGCCCAGCCGGGCGGCGAGCGCCGCCGCCGCATGTTCGCGCTCGACCATCGATACCGGGACACCCGCACGGAAGATCTTCACCACCCGGCCGTCGGCCAGCCTGCGCACCTCGGCGCTGCGCCCGGATGCGATGGGCGTGGAGGGCGCGGCGGTGGCGTGCGCCAGGTCTGCGCCAGCACGCGCGAGCTGCGCGCAATGCGGCGCCCCATCAGCCATGGGCCCAACGGATGCGGGCATGCCGGATAATCAGCGCAGGATGGTAGAGCGCAGCACGAAGAACCGCGCCGGAATTGCCGGCCGCCAGAAAGCAAAAACCCTTGCAGCTTTCGAAGCTTGCAAGGGTCTTGCCGGTATTTGGTGCCCAGGAGAGGACTCGAACCTCCACGATGTTACTCGCTAGTACCTGAAACTAGTGCGTCTACCAATTCCGCCACCTGGGCATTTCAGGAAAGACACGATTGTATATCAAAAACATAGACCGCTCAACGGCGACCGGCCTGCTCGATGAAATCGAAGGCGTGATCCAGGGGCACCGCGATGGCCACGGCTACGTGGTGCGCGACGACGGCGAGGCCGACATCTACCTGCCTCCCAACGAAATGCGCGCGGTGCTGCACCGCGACCGCGTCAAGGCGCGCATCGTGCGGCACGACCGCAAGGGCCGCGCCGAAGGCCGCGTGGTCGAGATCGTCGAGCGCCCGCCGCATCCCATCATCGGGCGCCTGCTGCACGAAAGCGGCGTGTGGCTGGTGGCGCCCGAAGACAAGCGCTACGGCCAGGACGTGCTCATCCCCAAGGGCGCGACTGGCCTGGCCAAGTCCGGCCAGGTCGTCGTGGTCGAGCTCACCGAGCCGCCCAGCCTCTATGGCCAGCCGGTCGGCCGCGTGAAGGAAGTGCTGGGCGAGATCGACGACCCCGGCATGGAGATCGAGATCGCGGTGCGCAAGTACAGCGTGCCGCACGAGTTCTCCGAGGCCTGCATCGCGCAGGCGCGCTCGCTGCCCGACAAGGTGCGGCCGCAGGACAAGAAGCGGCGCATCGACCTGACCGACGTGCCGCTGATGACCATCGACGGCGAGGATGCGCGCGATTTCGACGACGCGGTCTACGCCGAGCCGGCGCGCGTGGGCCGCGGCAAGGGCTGGCGCCTGCTGGTGGCCATCGCCGACGTCAGCAACTACGTGGAGACGGGCAACGCGCTCGACGTCGACGCCTACGAGCGCGCCACCAGCGTCTATTTCCCGCGCCGCGTCATCCCGATGCTGCCGGAGAAGCTGTCCAACGGCCTGTGCTCGCTCAATCCCGAGGTCGAGCGCCTGTGCATGGTGTGCGACATGCTGGTCAACGCCGCCGGCGAGGTGCACGCCTACCAGTTCTACCCGGCGGTGATGTTCAGCCACGCGCGCATGACCTATACCGAGGTCGCCGCCATCCTGGCCAACACGCGCGGACCCGAGGCGACGCGGCGCAAGGAACTGCTGCCGCACTTCCTGAACCTGCACGACGTCTACCGCGCGCTGCTCAAGGCGCGCAACGCCCGCGGCGCGGTGGACTTCGAGACCGTCGAGACGCAGATCATCTGCGACGAGAACGGCCGCATCGAGCAGATCGTGCCGCGGGTGCGCACCGACGCCCACAAGCTGATCGAGGAAGCCATGCTGGCCGCCAACGTCTGCGCCGCCGACTTCATCGCGCAGCACAAGCATCCCTGCCTGTACCGCGTGCACGAGGGCCCGACGCCCGAGAAGCTGGAGATCCTGCGCAACTACCTGAAGGCCATGGGCGTGGGGATGACCGTCTCCGAGGATCCGAAGCCGGCCGAGTTCCAGAAGATCGCCGAGGCAGTCAAGGACCGCCCCGACGCGCAGCAGATCCACACCATGCTGCTGCGCTCCATGCAGCAGGCCATCTACACGCCGATCAACAGCGGCCACTTCGGCCTGGCCTACGAGGCCTACACGCACTTCACCAGCCCGATCCGGCGCTACCCCGACTTGCTGGTGCACCGCGTCATCAAGGCCATCCTGGCCAGGGAGCGCTACCAGCTGCCGGCGCTGCCCACGCCGGGCGAGGCGCACGAGAAGCTGGCGCGCCGGCTGGCCGCGCGCGTCGCTGCGCCCACCCAGAAGCCGAAGAAGGCCGTCCCGCCGCCGACCCGCGAGACGCAGGCCTGGGAGGCCGCCGGCCTGCATTGCAGCGCCAACGAGCGGCGCGCCGACGAGGCCAGCCGCGACGTCGAGGCCTGGCTCAAGTGCAAGTACATGCGCGACCACCTGGGCGAGGAGTACGGCGGCGTGGTCACCGCGGCCACCAGCTTCGGCATCTTCGTCACGCTGGATGCGATGTACGTCGAGGGGCTGGTGCACATCACCGAGCTGGGGGGCGAGTACTTCAAGTTCGACGAGGCCCGGCAGGAGCTGCGCGGCGAGCGCACCGGCATCCGCTACGGCATCGGCACGCGGCTGCGCGTGCAGGTCAGCCGCGTCGACCTGGATGGCCGCAAGATCGATTTCCGCCTGGTGCGCGATGGCGAGGAACTGGTGGCGCGCGCCATGAAGGACAAGGGCGTGCCGCGCGAGGACGGCCCGCCGCCCAAGGCGGCCAGGAAGAAGGAGAAGGCATCCACCGAGAAGCCGGCGCGCAAGACGGCCCGCTCGGCGGTGCAAACTGCCAAGGGCGCGGCCAAGAAGGCCGCCAAGACCGCGCGCAAGCGCTGACAACATTCAACGAAGGAGACACAAGACATGGCAGACAAGCAAGCAGGGGCCGGCAAGGTCGCGATCGTCACAGGTGGCGGCACGGGCATCGGCAAGGCGGCGGCACTGGCGCTGCTCGGGGCCGGCTGGAAGGTGGCGGTGGCCGGGCGCCGGGCCGAGCCGCTGCAGGAGGTGGCGCGGGCCCATGGCGACCGCGCCCTGGCCGTGCCCACCGACGTCACGGACGCCGCGTCGGTGCGCCAGCTGTTCGACGCCACCGTCCAGGCCTGGGGCCGGGTCGACCTGCTGTTCAACAACGCAGGCATGGGCCTGTCGTCGGTGCCGCTGGAGGACATCGCCATCGAGGACTGGAAGCGCGTGGTGGACACCAACCTGAACGGCATGTTCTACGCCATCCAGCAGGCCTTCCGGGTGATGAAGGACCAGAACCCGCGCGGCGGCCGCATCATCAACAACGGCTCGATCTCGGCGCATGCGCCGCGGCCCGGCTCCATTGCCTACACCGCCACCAAGCATGCGGTGACGGGCCTCACCAAGGCGGCGTCGCTGGACGGCCGCAAGTACGACATCGCGGTCGGCCAGATCGACATCGGCAACGCGGTGACCGAGCTGGCCGCGCGCATGGCCAAGGGCGTGCCGCAGGCCAACGGCGAGATCGCCGTGGAGCCGCTGATGGACGTCGAGATCGTCGGCCAGTCCGTGCTCTACATGGCGAGCCTGCCGCTGGAGGCCAACGTGCTGTTCCACACGGTGATGGCGACCAAGATGCCCTTCGTGGGCCGCGGCTGAGGCCTGGTCGCTGGCGACTGCGGCCGCTACGTGCCGCTACGGGCCGCTACGGGCCGCTACGGGCCGCCGTGGCTACAGGGCCGCAGGGTCGCAGGGTCGCAGGGTCGCAGGGCCGCAGGGGCGCAGGGGCGCAGGGTCGCAGGGTCTCAAGGCCAAAGGGCCAAAGGGCCAAAGGGCCACGGGGCCAAAAAGTGGCCACCGCGGCTCGCGGTGGTCGTTCCCGTGACTCAGGCGACGGCCAGCGCCGCTGCCGTCAGTGGCCGGTCGGCGGGCCAGGCGTCCGCGGCCGCGCCGTGCAGCCAGCAGGC
>JAEZKX010000226.1 GCA_023436025.1 Pseudomonadota bacterium
GTCGTAGCCGCCGCCGTAGCCATCGTCGTCGCCGCCGCCTGCCGGGGCGCCCTGGCCCTGGCGGCTGCCCAGCATCTGCATCTGGTCGGCGCGGATCTCGGTGGTGTACTTCTCGATGCCGTCCTTGTCGGTCCACTTGCGCGTGCGCAGGCTGCCTTCGATGTAGACCTGCGAGCCCTTGCGCAGGTACTCGCCGGCGATCTCGGCGAGGCGGTCGTTGAACACCACCCGGTGCCACTCGGTGATTTCCTTCATTTCGCCGCTGGTCTTGTCCTTCCAGCGGTCGGTGGTGGCGACGGTGACGTTGGTGACGCGGCCCCCGCTCGGGAAGGTGCGCATCTCGGGATCGCGCCCGAGGTTGCCGACGATGATGACCTTGTTGACGGATGCCATGGGTGAAAATCCTCCAGTTGGAGCCGATTATGTCGCCTGGGCCTCGTCGGCCAGCACTTCCTCGGCCGTCTTTCCCACAAGCGGCGCACGCATGGGCCAGGCCACCACCAGCCACACCAGCATGAGGCCAGCGGCGGCGGCGAACACGCCCGTTCCCCCAACGTTCTTGGCGAGCCAGCCGCCGACCGCGCCGCCGGCAAAAAATCCCAGCGACTGCAGGGTGTTGTACACACCGAGCGCGGCGCCGCGGGCGTTGGGCGGCGCCACCCGCGAGGCCAGGCTGGGCTGGGTGGCCTCCAGGATGTTGAAGCCGCAGAAGAACAGGAACAGCAGCACGGCCAGGGCGGCCAGCGACGGCTGGCCCACCGACAGCAGCAGGCCCAGCTGCACCAGCAGCACCAGGCCGATGGCCGTCAGGAACACCGCGCGCAGGTAGCCGCGGCGCTCCAGCGGGAACAGCACGCCCATCACGAGGAAGGAGCCGAGCACCGTCGGCAGGTAGACCGTCCACTGGCGCTCGGCCGGCAGGCCGGCGGTGACCAGCATGGCGGGAATGGCCACCCACATGGCCAGCTGCACCGCGTGCAGCACGAACACGCCGACGTCCAGGCGCAACAGCGGCCCGTGGCGCAGCACGTCGACCAGCCGGCCGCGCGGCACGCCGGCCTTCTGCGCCGGCGCCGGCGGCGTCCACCAGGTCACCACGGCGATGCAGGCCAGCGCCAGCACGCCGGTGATGGCGAACAGGCCGGCCAGGCCGACATGCGCCCCCAGCACCGGCGCGGCCACCAGCGACAGCGCGAACATCAGCCCGATGCTGGCGCCCACCAGCGCCATCGCCTTGGTCCGTACGCTGTCGCGGGTCTGGTCGGCCAGCAGCGCGGTCACGGCGGCCGAGACGGCGCCGGCGCCCTGCAGCGCGCGGCCGGCGATCAGCCAGGGCAGGCTGGGCGCCAGCGCGGCGACGAAGCTGCCGATGGCGAACACCAGCAGGCCCAGCACGATGACGCGCTTGCGGCCGAAGCGGTCGCTGGCCAGGCCGAAAGGGATCTGCAGCACGCCCTGGGTCAGGCCGTAGATGCCCATGGCGAGGCCGACCAGCGCCGGGTCGTCGCCGCCGGGATAGCGCGCGGCTTCCAGCGCGAACACCGGCAGCACCAGGAACAGGCCCAGCATGCGGGCGGCGAAGATGGCGGCCAGCGAACCGCTGGCGCGGCGCTCCAGCGGCGTCATGCGCGTGGAGGCGGGGCGGGACGGGGAGTCGGTCACGGAGACGGGAAACGGGGCAGCAGGCGCGCCGGGGGGCGCGGCGAACCCCGCATTCTCCGGCATTCGACAGCGGGGCCGTGCAGGCCCGGCGCTCAGGCGCGCTTCTTGAACAGCGACGAGGCGCCGCTGGCGCGTGCCACCTCTTCCGCCGTTTCCCGCAAGGCCTCGCCCAGGGCTTCCATGCGGGCCGGGGTCAACCGAACCAGCGGGCCGGCGATGGTGACCACGCCGATGGCGGCGCCGCTGGGCCCCAGCACCGGCGCGGCCATGGCGGTCATGCCGGGAGCGAAGGACTCGACGATCATGCTGAAGCCGCGCTGGCGGGCCGTCTTCACCAGTGCCATCACGGCCTTGATCGTGGTCGGCGCCTTGGGTCCGTAATCCTCGGGCTTGCCCAGGCCCTTCTTGGCCAGCAGCGCCAGGGCGTCGTCCTCGGGCATGGTCGACAGCCAGGCATGGCCCGCGGCGCTACACGACAGCGCCACCGACAGCCCCATGTCGGGGTCGTAGCGCAGGCCTCGGGTGGCGCCCTGCGCCTTGGCCACGAAGGTCAGGTCGTCGCCATCCACGATCGCCAGCCGCACCAGTTCGCCCGAAACCTGCGCCAAATGGTCCAGCAACGGCTGCGCGATATCGACGATGCCGGAGTTGCTCAGGAACGAGAGCCCCACCGACACCAGCTTGGTGGTCAGCACGTAGTGGCCGTCGCGCGGGTCCTGCCGCACGTAGCCGCAGCGCACCAGTTCAGCCAGCAGGCGGTGCGATGCGCTCAGGGGCAGCTGCAGGTCGGCCGCGAGCGCCGACAGGGCGCTGCCCTGCGGATGGTTCGCCAGGTACTCCAGCACGCCGAAGGCGCGTTCAAGCGTTCCGTTCATGGGCTCCTCGAAAAGGTCCGGAAGATCATAGCGTTTGAGGGAAGGGATTTCCATAGTGGAAACATTTTCCGGTGTGGAATAGTATCCACGGGCATCGGCCGACGAGCCGCTTTCCTTGGAGATTCCCTTTGCGACTTCCACGAATCCTTGCTGCCCTGGGCCTGTGCTTCGGCCTGGCCGCCCCTGCCGTCGCCCAGCAGGAGCGCACCATCCGCTTCGGCCACCTCAACAACACCGACCATCCGGTGTCCATGGGCGTCAAGCGC
>JAEZKX010000257.1 GCA_023436025.1 Pseudomonadota bacterium
AGCCGCGCCAGCCGCGCCAACCACGCGAGCCGCGCCAACCGCATGCGCCGGCGTCGCCCGCCGGCGGCGCGGATCAGCGCCTGGCCTGCGCCTGCCGGTAGAGGCCTTCGACCTTGGGCACGTTCTCGCGCAGGCGGGCGATGCGATCGGGCCCGGTGGGATGGGTGGAGAGGAAGGCGGGCCCGCCCCCGCCGCCGGAGGCCTGGGCCATCTTCTCCCACAGCACCACCGAAGCCGCGGGGTTGAAGCCGGAGCGCGCACCCAGCTCCAGGCCCACCAGGTCGGCCTCGATCTCGTCGTCGCGGCTGAACTTGAGGGTGAGCAGCTGGGTGCCGACATTGGCCGCCAGGTCGCCCAGCTGGCCCAGTCCGAACAGCGAGGCCCCGAGCGACAGCAGGGCGCCGGTGCCCTGGGTCTTGGCGATGCGCTCGCGCGCGTGTTCGCGCAGGGCATGGGCCATCTCGTGGCCCATCACCATGGCGACTTCGTCGTCCGACAGCTTGAGCTTGTCGAGAATGCCGGTGAAGAAGGCGATCTTGCCGCCCGGCATGCAGAAGGCATTGATCGATTGGCTGCCGATCAGGTTGACCTCCCACTTCCACTTCTTCGCGCGCTCGTTCCAGCGCGCGGCATCGGGCACCAACCGGTTGGCGATGGCGCGCAGGCGCTGCAGCTGCGGATGGCTCTGGGGCGCCAGCGCGCCCTTGGCCCGCGCCTGCTCCAGGAGCTGCCCGTACTGCTTGGCCGCGGCCAGTTCCAGTTCGTCGGCCGGCACCAGCGTGCGCAGGCGCGACGAGTTGCCGACGTCGACCTGGGCCAGCGCCGGCGCGGCCGCGAAGCTGCCGGCCGCGAGCAGGAAGCCGCGGCGGCGCGACCAGAAGGGCGTCTTCGCATCACAGAGCTGGCACATGCAGGAATAATACAAAGCAACTGCACGCTCCATGTCAGACCCAGCCGCCAACCCTGCCCAGACCCTGCCGAAGCGCCCCACCTGGGGCGAGACCCTGAAGGTCTATTCGGAACCGCGCACCGTGCGCATGCTGTTCCTGGGCTTCTCGGCCGGCTTGCCGCTGCTGCTGGTGCTGGGCACCCTCAGCTTCCGCCTGCGTGAAGCCGGCGTCGACCGCGCCACCATCGGCTTCCTGTCCTGGGTCGGGCTGGCCTACGGCTTCAAGTGGATATGGGCGCCGCTGGTGGACCGACTGCCCATTCCCGGGCTCACCCGCTGGCTGGGGCGCCGACGCAGCTGGCTGCTGCTGGCGCAGCTGGGCGTGGTCGCGGGCTTGGCCGGCATGGCGCTGAGCGACCCCCGCGCGGCCCTCGACCCCATCATCTGGTTCGCCCTGCTGGTGGCCTTCGCCTCGGCCACCCAGGACATCGCCCTGGACGCCTACCGCATCGAATCGGCCGACGTCTCGCGCCAGGGCGCCCTGGCCGCGGCCTACCAGACCGGCTACCGCCTGGCCATGATCTGGGCCGGCGCCGGCGTGCTGTGGATCGCGGCCCGGGCCGAAGCCGCCGACGTGAGCGCCTACCAGCACGCCGCCTGGCAGACCGCCTACCTGGCGATGGCCGCCTCGATGCTGGTGGGCATCGTCACCGTGCTGTTCTCGCCCGAGCCGGTGGCCAGGCCGCTGGCGCCGTCCAAGGGCTTCGCCGACTGGCTGCATGGCGCGCTGGTGGAGCCGTTCGCGGACTTCTTCCACCGCTACAAGTGGCAGGCCGCGCTGATCCTGGCGCTGATCGCGGTTTACCGCATCAGCGACGTGGTGATGGGCATCATGGCCAACCCCTTCTACGTGGACATGGGCTACACCAAGGACGAAGTCGCCGCGGTCAGCAAGTTCTTCGGGGTGGTGATGACGCTGGCCGGCGCCTTCCTGGGCGGCCTGCTGGCGCTGCGCCTGGGGGTGATGCGCACGCTGATGCTGGGCGCGGTGCTCAGCGCCGGCAGCAACCTGCTGTTCGCCTGGCTGGCCGGGCGCGGCCACGACCTGACCGGCCTGATCTTCGTGGTGTCCGCCGACAACCTCTCCAGCGGTATCGCCTCGGCCGCCTTCGTGGCCTATCTCTCCAGCCTGACCAACATCCAGTATTCGGCCACGCAGTACGCACTGTTCAGCTCGCTGATGCTGCTGCTGCCCAAGTGGCTGGCCGGCTTCTCCGGCGTGTTCGTGGAGCACTTCGGCTACGCCAGCTTCTTCGTCGGCACGGCGGCGCTGGGGGTTCCGGTGCTGCTCCTGGTCTGGCTGGCCACGCGGCACATCACGGCCAGCCCGGTGCAGCGGCCCGGCGTGCTGGCGGACGACTGATCCGCCAGGGTGTGCTGGCACAGCCGGCGCACCCGGATGCGCAGCAAGGCGCGCTGCATGGCCCCCGGGCCGCGCCGCCCTCGCTTGCAGGCGCACGCGCTGCCACGGCCCCTGACGGCGTGCAATCGGGCGCACCGCGCCGGGGATGGAGACTTCGGTTTACCTATCTTTACGGCCACTTCGCAGCCGGGCGATGCGGCCGGCCGACCATGTAAAGCATCGGGCCCGGCATCGCAGCGGCCCCCGGCTTACCATCCGAAACCATGCAGCAACTCCTGATGATCGAAGACGACACCCGCCTCGCGCAGATGGTGGGCGAGTACCTCGAACGGTCGGGCTTCGGCGTGACCCATGCGCCCGATGCCAAGTCCGGCCTGCAGTTGCTCGAGGACCCGCCCGCCGGCAACACGCCCGACCTGCTGGTGCTCGACCTCATGCTCCCCGACCTCGATGGCCTGGAGGTGTGCCGCCGCGTGCGCGCCCTGCCCGGCGAGACGGGCAAGGTTCCGGTGCTGATGCTGACCGCCAAGGGCGACCCGATGGACCGCATCGTCGGCCTGGAGCTGGGTGCCGACGACTACCTGCCCAAGCCCTTCGAGCCGCGCGAGCTGCTGGCGCGCATCCGCGCCATCCTGCGCCGCCGCTCCGACGGCGTGGCGGCGCCGGCCAAGAACATGCGCTTCGGCTCGCTCGAGATCGACCGCGACGCCCGCACCGTCACCGTGTTCGGCCGGCACTGCGAGCTGACCTCCTACCAGTTCGACCTGCTGGTGGTGCTGGCCGAGCGCGCCGGCCGCGTGCTGACGCGCGACCAGATCATGGAAGCGGTGCGCGGCCGCGAGCTGGAAGCCTTCGACCGCTCCATCGACGTCCACATGGGCCGCATCCGCGCCGCCATTGAAGCCGACCCCAAGAACCCCAAGCGCATCCTCACGGTGCGCGGCGTCGGCTACGTGTTCGCCAAGCAGCAGGACTGAGAAGCTGCGCCGATGACCGCCTGGAACGCGCGCTGGCCCTTCCCCCTCTACCTGCGCATCTGGATCGCCGTGGTCGTCACGGTGGGCCTGCTGACGGTCGCCTTCGGCTGGCTGTGGCGCGTCAACGCCGAACAGCAGGAGCGGCCGGCGCGCGAAGTGATCATCCGCAACGAGGCCGGCGAGATCGTCGGCCAGACGGTCCTGCAGCCGCCGCGCCGGCGCAACACGGCGCCGGGCCAGGGCTTCGAGCTCGAACTGCAGATGAAGAACGGCGAGAACCTCACCCTGGAGGTGCCGCCGCGCGCGCGCAACCGGGGCGATCGGCCGCAGGCGCGGTCCTGGCTGCCGCGCACCACCTCGGGCTACTTCTGGCTGCTGGGCATGGTCGGCCTGGCGGTGGCGCTGGGCAGCTATCCGGTGGTGCGGCGGGTCACGCGCCGCGTCGAGAACCTGCGCCGCGGCGTGGAGCGCTGGGGCGAAGGCGACCTGAGCGTGCGCGTCGACGAAAGCGGCAACGACGAAGTGGCCTTCCTGGCGCGCCGCTTCAACCAGGCGGCCGAGCGCATCGAGACCCTGGTCCAGGCCCACAAGTCGCTGCTGGCCAATGCCTCGCACGAACTGCGCTCGCCGCTGGCGCGCATCCGCATGGGGCTGGAGCTGATGGACCCGGAACCGTCGCCGCGCACCCGCGACGAGATCACGCGCAACATCGCCGAACTCGACCAGCTGATCGACGAGATCCTGCTGGCCAGCCGGCTCGACGCCCGCGAGAGCGACATCGGCACCGTGGAACAGGTCGACCTGGCCGGCCTGGCCGCCGAGGAGACCGCCCGCGCCGGCGCCGGCCTGCAGGTGGAGCAGGGCCAGCCGGTGGTGGTGCAGGGCGTGGCCAAGCTGCTGCGGCGGGCCCTGCGCAACCTGCTGGAGAACGCGCGCCGCTACGCCGACGGGCCGGTCGACGTCACCGTGCGGCGCCAGGGCAGCCGGGTGGAAGTGCGCGTCTGCGACCGCGGCCCGGGCGTGCCCGCATCGGAACGCGAACGCATCTTCGAGCCCTTCTACCGGCTGCGCGGCGCCAGCGAGCGCGACGGCGGCGTCGGCCTGGGCCTGGCCCTGGTGCGCTCCATCGCCCAGCGCCACCACGGCGCGATCCGCTGCGAAGACAACCCGGGCGGCGGCGCCTGCTTCATCCTGACCCTGCCTGGCGAGCCGGCGTAGGCGCGGGCAAGACCCGCGCCACCCCCTCGTCAGCGCTGCTGAAATTCACCAGCATTCCAGCCCTGCGCCACCGGGCTTGCAGCCTTCCCCCAAAAGGACGATGAGTCCGGGCAGCCCATGCGGCCACAATGCAGGCACTGTCACGCACGAAGCGCCGGCACACAGGACTCAAGTCTCCCAACGACGTCCTTCCAAGGACTTGATACAGCCACCGAAAGGTGGCTGTTTTTTTGGCACCGGCGTTGTGCAGCGGATGGCCCGACGGGCCGCTGACCACCGACAACAGCCATTCGCGATGCCGAGGGCGGGAGGCGCGGGACAAAAGGCGCCCCTCAGGCCGGAAACGCGTCGATTCCCGGCCCCGCCGCTGCCGCCTGCGCCGGCGTGCGCGCCACGTTCATCACCCAGCACACCATCACGAAGTAGCCCACCAGGCTCGCGAGCTCCACCACGCCCTGCTCGCCGAAAGCGGCCAGGGCGGCGGCATAGGTCGGGTCGCTCACGCCATGCGTCTGCAGCAGCTCGCGCGTGAAGTCCAGCGCGGCTTCCTCGTCGGCGGGCAGCGCGCGCGGCCGCGCGCCGACACGCAGCGCCTCGATGGCCTCGGCGGCGACGCCGGCCTTCACCGCCAGCGGCGCGTGCATGGTCCACTCGAACTGGTTGCTGGCGTGGCGCGCGGCGGCGCAGGTGGCCAGTTCACGCACCCGCGCGTCGAGCGTGCTCTCGAAGCGCAGGTACTCGCCCACCCGGCCCACCCGCTCCATCAGCGCCGGACTGCGCAGCAGCGGCAGGAAGGGTCCGTACACGCCCTTGCGCGGACCGGCGATGAGCGCCTGGGCGGCCTGGCGCTGTTCGGGCGTGAGGACGGATTCGGCGGGCAGCGGCAGGCGCTCGCCGCCGGGAAGGGCGTAGCCTTGCGGCAGGGCTTCAGGCATGGACGGTCTCCGGGGATGGACGGGAAGCTGGGCGCCGCGCGATCCACGCGGCGCTCGCGAACAGGCTCAGCGCGCCAACCTGCAGCGCGATGTCGAGGCCGCGCGCACCGAGGGCCGGCACCTGCAGCAGCAGGGCCGACACCAGCGGCCCGGCGAACTGGCCGGCAGCGAAGGCGGCGCTGAGCAGGCCCACCAGGCGCGCCGGCTGGACCGGCACGCGGGCGCGGACCTCCTGCACGCCCAGCAGGGTGATGACCACGAAGGTGCCGCCCACCAGCAGCGCCGAGGCGGCGATGGTGAAGCCATCGAGCCACAGGCTGGGCAGCAGCACGCCGATGCCCATCAGCGCCTGGCTCACCCACCACAGGCGCAGGCGGCTGGCGTGTCGCTGCAGCCAGCCGGCCAGCACGGTGGAGGCGGCGGCAGTGACGCCGAACACCGGCCAGGCCAGGCCGAACAGGCGCGGATCGTCCACCACGGTGCGCGCCATCGCCGGCAGGAAGGTGGCGGGCAGGATGTAGCCGAAGCCCATGAGGCCGTAGCACAGGATGAGCCCACGCA
>JAEZKX010000331.1 GCA_023436025.1 Pseudomonadota bacterium
GCCACGGCGGGCGCCGCCTGCGGAAACAGCGCGAGCGCGTTGCCCGCCAGCGTCCAGCCGTCCGGCACCAGCACGTCGCCGGGGCGGCCGAGCCAGGGCGGCTCGACGGTGCTCCAGCCGGCCGGGCCGCGCGCGTAGCGGGCGGCATAGACCTCGCCCATGCGCGCATCGAGCACCGCCAGGACGCGCGTGGCGCCGCTGCGGGCATGGGCCTCCTCGGCCACAGCCAGCAGGGTGTCGATGCCCAGCACCGGCACGCCGGCGCCGAAGCCCAGGCCCTGCGCCACGGCGGCGGCGGTACGCAGCCCCGTGAAGGAGCCGGGACCGCGGCCGAAGACGATGGCGTCCAGGTCCGCCAGGGCCAGGCCGGCCTCGGCCAGCAGCGCCTCGATGGCCGGGATCAGCGCGGCCGAGGCCTGGGCGCCGCCCGCGCCCTCGTGCAGGCGCAACGGCGCGCCGGGGCCGTCCTGCAACGCGATGGAAAGCAGTTCGGTGCTGGTGTCGAAGGCAAGCAGGCGCACGGGACCCCCATTATCGGATGTGCCGTGCCCATAATCGGCCGCATGCCCCGCCTGTTGCGTTGCCTTGCCTGCCTGTTGTTCCTGGGAGGGGGGGTTGCCGCGGCGCAGCCGCTCCCGTCCGCGCAGCCGCTCGCAACCCCGCAGCCGCTCCCGTCCGCGCAGCCGCTCCCCTCTTCACAGCCGCTTCCGACTTCGCAGCCGCGCGCCATCGCGCAGGCGCCTGCCTCCGCGCAGGCGCTGCCGCCCGCCGTCGAAGCCGCACTCGCGGCGGCCCAGCTGCCGCGCGATGCAGTCGTGCTGCTGGTGGCCCCCGCCGAGGGCGGGCCGCCACGGCTGGCCCACCGCGTCGACGTGCCAGTCAACCCGGCCTCGGTGAGCAAGCTGGCCACCACCTTCGCGGCGCTGGAGCTGCTGGGTCCCAACCACACCTGGACGACCTCGGTCTACGTCGACGGGCCGGTGCGCAATGGCGTGCTGGAAGGCAACCTCTACCTCCAGGGCCAGGGCGACCCCAAGCTGGTGCTGGAGCGCCTGTGGCTGCTGCTGCGGCGGGTGCAGGCGCTGGGCATCCGCAGCGTCGCCGGCGACATCGTGCTGGACCGCACGGCCTACCAGCTGCCGCCGCACGACCCGGCCGCCTTCGACGGCCAGCCCCTGCGCCCCTACAACGCGGCGCCCGACGCGCTGCTGGTCAACTTCAAGACCGTGGTCGTCACCTTCACGCCGGAAGCCGGCGTCGTCCGCGTGCGCACCGAGCCGGCGCTGGCCGGCGTGCAGTGGCCGGCCACGGTGCCGCTGGCCGCAGGCGAATGCGACGAGTGGCCCACCGCGCTGCGTGCCGATTTCTCCGACCCGGGCCGGATCCGTTTCGCAGGCGCCTTCCCCGCCGCCTGCGGCGAGCGCAGCTGGAACATCGCCTTTCCCGACCCGGCCGGCCATGCGCCACGCGCGCTGCTGGCGCTGTGGCGCGAACTCGGCGGCCAGCTGGCCGGGCAGGTGCGCGACGGCCGCGTGCCCGCGGGGCTGAAGCCGGCACTGGAATTCGCCTCGCCGCCGCTAGCCGAGGTGGTGCGCGACGTCAACAAGTTCAGCAACAACGTGATGGCGCAGCAGCTGTTCCTGACCCTGAGCCTGCAGCAGCACGGCACGGGCACACTGGAGGGCTCGCGCGAGGTGCTGCGCCGCTGGTGGCGCGAGCGCTTCGGCGGCGAGCCGCCGGTCACCGACAACGGCTCGGGCCTGTCGCGCGGCGAGAGCATCACCGCGCGCCAGCTGGCGCAGCTGCTGCAGGCGGCCTGGGTGTCTCCGCTGATGCCGGACTTCGTCGCTTCGCTACCCGCGCTCGGCCTGGACGGCACGCTGCGCCGCGCCCGCCACAACGTCGGCCTGGCCCACCTGAAGACCGGCAGCCTCAACGAGGTGTCGGGCGTGGCCGGCTACGTCCACGGACCCGGCGGCCGCCGCTGGGTGCTCGTCGCCATCGCCAACCATCCCCGCGCCTCGGCCATCCGCCCGGCCATCCAGGCCCTGGTGGAATGGACCGCGCGCCAACCCTGATGGACGCCACCGAACTGGTCGGCTACGCCGCCGCCTTCCTCACCACCTGCAGCTTCCTGCCGCAGGCCGTGCTCACCTTCCGCACCCGCGACGTGCGCGGCATTTCCCTGGGCATGTACAGCGTGTTCACGCTCGGCGTCGCGCTGTGGCTCGCCTACGGGCTGCTGCGGGGGGCGTGGCCGGTGGTGGCCGCCAACGCCATCACGCTGGCGCTGGCGGGGACCATCCTGGCAATGAAGCTGCGCTACGGCAGCGGGCAGGCCAAGCAGGCGACCGTGCCGGGCGAATGAAAGAACGGAGCGCAAGGCGGGCAGCGGCGCTGACCGCCTTGCGGGGAGCGACTTACCAGCGGTCGCGGATGCGGTCGTAGGCGTATTCGCCGAACAGGCGGTGGCCGCGCGGCGTGGGGTAGACGCGGTCGGCGAACAGGTACTCGTCGTAGCGGGCGTCGCGCAGCGTGGCGGTGGTGCACTGCAGCGAATCCACCTGGCCGGGACCGGTGCCGATGCCTTCGCCCGGATCGACCGAGGTGCACACCGGCACTTCGGCCTCGCGCAGGTTCTCGTCGGCGGGCGAGGAGATCAGCAGGTTGAAGTACAGCGCCGCATCGATGTAGAGCACGTGGCTGCCCAGGTCGACGATGGAGATCAGCAACTGCTCGTTGAAGCGGCTGGACAGGTCTTCCAGCAGGCCGCGCTGGCCGGTTTCGCGGGCCCAGGGCGAGCGGCCCAGGTTGTAGGAGCCCACCACGGCCACATGCCGGGCGCCGGCATCGACCACCTTGCGCACCAGCGCGCCATAGGCGCGGCCGGCCTCGCCCACGGCGGCGAGCGCGGCATCGCGGCTCTGGGCGCCATCGATGACGGCGCGGCCCTGGGTGATCACGTCGCCGATGCCGCCACCGAGCAGCACCAGGTCGCCGGAGCGGGGGCCACCGGCGGCCAGGAAGGCGTCGACCTGCTGGGCGACGGTGGGCGTGGCGGGGTTGCCGGCCGCATCGGGCGTGCTGGCGATGCGGGCGCTGCCGGTGGCATAGGAGTTGCCCCCGTCCACGGTGGCCACCAGCGGCAGGTCGTAGCGGCCGGCCAGGTACTGCGACCAGTTGTTGACCGAGCCGTCGTTGACGGTGTAGCGGGAGCCGCGCTGGCCCAGGTCGCTGAAGGCATCGCCCACCGCGACCACGCGCTTGGGATCGAACTGCGATTCGACGCTGCCGCCGCCGCAAGCCGCGAGCAGGAGGGAGGCGCAGGCGGCGAGCAACCAGCTGCGCCGCAACCACTGAGTTGCCATGAAAGGGTTCTCCAGACGAAAGGGCTAGTTTAACGAGGCGGCGTCGCGCGCGGCTCAGGCCGCGGCGGCGCGCTGCAGGCGGTCGCGCACGCCCTCCCACTCGGGCGCGTCCGGCGGGGTCTCGATCCAGATCAGCTTGACGCCGGCGGCGTCGAACTCGCGCAGCACGGCGAACAGCTGGCGCGCCGTTTCGGCGGCGTCATCCGGCATGCGGCGGATGCGCCCCGGACGGCCGCGCACCGCCGTGCGGGCGTAGACCCCGATGGAAGCGGCGTCCGGACCCAGCAGGTCGAGCGCCGTCTGCAGGCTGCGGCCGTCCATCAGGCGCACCTTGGCCGCGGGCGCGTAGTGCGCCTCCAGCGTGCCCGAGGCGCGCGGCGCCGTGCCGGCCACCTCGTGCGGCAGGCGCAGGGACTGGCCGCAGGCGGCTTCGATCTGGGCGCGCGTCAGCGTGCCCGGACGCAGGAGCACCGGTTCGGCGCGCGTGCAGTCGACGATGGCCGACTCGATGCCCACCGGCGTGGCGCCGCCGTCGAGCACCAGCAGCTCGGCGCCGAACTCATCCGCCACATGGGCTGCCGTGGTCGGGCTGACGCGGCCAAAGCGGTTGGCGCTGGGCGCGGCCACGCCCAGCACCGGCGGCGTGGCGGCGGCGCAGGCGACCAGCAGGGCGTGGGCCACCGGATGCGCCGGACAGCGCAGGCCCACCGTGTCCTGGCCGCCGGC
>JAEZKX010000422.1 GCA_023436025.1 Pseudomonadota bacterium
GGCTCACCTTGGCCACCCCGGGGCTGCGCGCCAGCAGCTCGAGCTGCGCGTCGTCCAGTCCGACGCGGATGCGCCCGTCCATCACCGCGATGGTCGCCGGCTCGGCGCCGTGGCCGCGGATGATCGCCTCCACCTCGCGCGCGGTGCGCACGTTCTGCGGGTAGGGCATGCCATGCGCGATGATGGTGGACTCCAGCGCCACCACCGGGCGGCCGGCCGCCTGCGCGGCGGCCACCGGCGCGCTGCGCACGAGCCAGGGGGAGGAGGGCGTCGGAGCTTGCGTCACTGCGCGAGAATACGCCCATGAGCGACACGACCGAGAAACCCGCCCTGCCCGACCACCTGTCCGTCGATCCGCGCAGCCCGCACTACGTCGCCGCCATCTTCGAGCACGACGTCGGCATCCGCTTCAACGGCAAGGAACGCCACGACGTCGAGGAGTACTGCATCAGCGAAGGCTGGGTGCGCGTTCCCGCCGGCAAGACGCTGGACCGCAAGGGCAAGCCCCTGCTGATCAAGATCAAGGGCCAGGTCGAGCCCTTCTACAAGTAGGGCTTCAGTCCAGCGCGCCTTCGCCCAGCATGCGCGCATATTCCAGCCGCACCTTGCGGTAGCAGGGGCAGGCGGTCGCCTCCAGGCCGGCGCGGTCGGTCACCACGATGCGGCCGCGCGTGTAGCGGATGAGGCCCTGCTGCTGCAGCTCGCCAGCCACCTGGTTCACGGTGGCGCGCCGCTCGCCCACCATCTGCGCCAGGAAGTCCTGCGTCAGGTCGAAGGCATCGCCGCGCACGCGGTCGTGCGTCTGCAGCAGCCAGCGGGCGCAACGCTGCAGCGCAGGATGCAGCCGGTTGCAGGCCGTGCCTTGCGACATCTGCACCATCAGCGCCTGCGTGTAGCGGTGCAGCACCTGCGCCAGCGCGGGCAACGACCGCACGGCCGCGCGGAAGGCCTCGGCCTCCATGCGCCACGCCGCGCCGGCGACCTGGGCAAACACCAAGTTGGGGCTGAGCTCCGCTCCCAGGACCAGTGGCACGCCCAGCACCCCTTCCCGGCCGATGGTGGCCACCTCGATGCTGGGTTCGGCGGCACTGCCGCTGCACAGCACCGACAGCACGCCTTCCACCGGGAAATAGGCATGGGCCATCGGCTCCTGTTCCCGCCACAGCGTGATGCGGGGGGGCAGGGGGAAGGGCTCGAGCGCCGGCGCCAGCGCCTGCAGGGTGCCGGCGTCCAGCAGCGCCAGCAGCCGGTTGTCCTGCAGGCCGGGAGGAAGGGGGGTCATGGCAGGCGCTGTCTTATTTGTCGGACATGGCGTTATAGCGGGAAGCCGTCCTCTATAGTGGCGCAATGTACGAAAGCGGACACAGCCCGACAGCGGACGCCGACGAGCTCCGGCGCGCGCTGGCGTCGCTGGAAGACGCGCTGGCGCTGCAGCAGCTGCGCCTCGACGCGGCCGTGCCGCGCGGCGATCCCGCCGATGCCGCCATGCGCGGCATCGTCGTCATCATGCAGCGTGAAGCCGAACGCCTGCGGCAGATGCTGGCCGGATCCCAGGAGCCCACAGGCTCCTAGTGCGGACGGCCGTCCATGGCGATCGCCATGCAGCGCCGCAGCGTGGCATCGACCCGCTCGAGGTGCGCCGCCAGTTGCGCGCCGCGGGCCTTGGCGCCCTCGTCCGCCGGCAGGTGCGCGCTGCGCCACAGGCAGTGGACCAGTTCGGCATGCGAGATCAGCAGCTCGACCCAGGGCGCTGACAGTTCCGGCAAGGCCGCGAAGTCGTGGCGCAGCCGCTCCATCTGGTGGCCCACGCGCTGGTAGAGGTCGGCATCGAGCCAGCTGGCGACCAGGTGGCGGACGTCGCGCGCGTAGGGCTCCAGCGTGGCCAGCGCGGCCTGTGCCGCTTCCCGCGATGATGAGAACTGGGTCGCCGGCATGTGTATCCGCCCAGTGTAGGGCAAGCCGGCGACCGGGCCGGCTTAGGGATTTGGCGGCGTCGCGCGGACGAGTTCCAGCAGGCTCGGAATGTCCACCGGCTTGGTGCAATGGTGGTCGAAGCCCGCCGCGTCCGCGCGCATGCGGTCCTGGGCCTGGCCCCAGCCGGTGAGGGCGATCAGCACCACGCCGGAACCCCAGGTGCTGTGGCGGATGGCATGGGCGGCCTCGTAGCCATTGGTGCCCGGCATGCCGATGTCGAGGATGGCGAGCTGCGGCCGCACCCGTTCGGCCAGCGCGATGGCGCGGGCGCCGTCGGCAGCCTTGTGCACCCGGTGGCCTTCCAGTTCCAGCAGCAGGGCCAGCGTCTCCAGGGCGTCGGCATTGTCGTCGGCCAGCAGGATGTCCAGCGGCGCCGCCTCGACCGGGGCTGGCGCGGCCGCGGGCTGCGCCGCCATGGGCACGGCGGCAGGCACCCCCGTGGGCAGCACGGCGGTGAACTCCGAGCCGCGGCCCGGCCCCTCGCTGGTCACGCCCAGGTGGCCGCCATGCATTTCCAGCAGGGCGCGGCTCAAGGCCAGTCCGATGCCCAGCCCGCCCTCGGCGCGGTCGAGCGCCGAGGACACCTGCGCGAACATCTGGAAGATCTGGTCGCGGTCCTGCGGCGACAGGCCGATGCCGTCGTCGCGCACGGCCACCCGCAGCTCGCCCGCCGCCACCCGCGCGGACAGCCGGATGTGGCCGCCACGATCGGTGTACTTGGCCGCGTTGGACAGCAGGTTGGACAGCACCTGCGCGATGCGCACCGGGTCCACGTGCAGCACCACGGCCTCCGGCGGCAGCAGCACCTCCAGCCGGTGGCTCTTGGCCTCGATCAGCGGCCGCACCGTCTCGACGGCGGACTCCACGACGGAGCGCAGCTCCACCTGCTCGCGCCGCAGGTCGAGCTTGCCGCGCGAGATGCGCGACACGTCCAGCAGGTCGTCCAGCAGCAGCGCCATGTGGCCGACCTGGCGCTCGATGACGTCGAGCGCCCACTGCTGCCGGTCCCCGTCGGCGCGACCGGACTTGGCCACCAGCGCTGCCTGTCGGATGGGGGCCAGCGGGTTGCGCAACTCGTGGGCCAGCGTGGCCAGGAACTCGTCCTTGCGGCGGTCGGCATCCTGCAGCGCGCGCGCGTTCTGCACCTGCTCGGTGACGTCGTGGCCCTGGGCGAAGATGCCCGCCACCTGGCCGTTGCGGTCGCGCACCGGCTGGTAGACGAAGTCGACGAAGCGCTCGGTGACGGGGCCGCCGGGCTCGGGTTGCACTTCCAGCCGGGTGCCGCGGCCGACGAAGGGCTCGCCCGTGTCGTACACGCGTTGCAGCAGCTCGATGAAGCCCTGCGGAAGCATCTCGGGCAGCGCCGTCCTGGCCGGGCGGCCTTCTATCGGCCGGTGGCCGATGAGCTGGTAGTAGGCGCGGTTGGCCAGCTCGAACACGAAGTCGGGCCCGCGCAGCAGGGCCACGAAGCCCGGCGCGTTGTCGAACCAGGTGCGCAGCGTGCGCGCCGTGTCCTGCGCATCGCGCATCAGGCGGTCGCGCTCGCGCTCGGCCGCCACCCGCGCGGTCTCCTCGGTGCAGGCGCAGAACAGGCCGCCGATGGCGCCGGTCTCGTCGTGGATCGGGCTGTACGACCAGGTGAAGAAGGTCTCCTCCGGGTAGCCATTGCGCTCCATCAGCAGCAGCACGCGCTCGTTCCAGGTGGCGCGCCCGTGCCGCATCACCTCGTCCACCTGCGGGCCGAGTACGTCCCAGATGTCGTGCCAGGAAGCCAGCGCCGGCCGGCCGAAGGCGGCGGGATGCCGTTTGCCCAGGATGGGGATGTAGGCGTCGTTGTAGATGTTGACCAGCTGCGGACCCCACCACACGAACATGGGGAAGCGCGAGTTGAGGCAGATGCTCACCGCGATGCGCAGGCTGCGCGGCCAGCGCTGCAGTGGCCCCAGCGGCGTGGCCGACCAGTCGGTGCCCAGCAGCAGCTGGCCGGCCTCCGACGCCGGCGCGCCGAGGCCGACCGGGCCCATCAGCGGATGGGGCGCAAGGCCGGAAGGGCTGAAGTCGTGGTCTTCGGCTGCGGGGCGCATGGCGGGGCTCCTGCCCCATGGTAGGGCCGGATGGCCGTCCACGGGGGCGCGCCCGTCGATGCGCGGGGTAGGAGCGCTGCGCCCCGGCGCTCAGCCGCCGGCGACGGCGCCGCCGCCGCCAGGGCGGCAGCATCCCGCTGCGGTGCGCAGCCCGGCACCCGCCTGCGCTGGTCGAGCCGGCGCGTCCGGGCAGGCCTCGTCCTGCGAACGCTACTCCCCGCGCCGGAACGCGCCCGGGCTCCGTCCCGTCCACGCGCGGAAGGCACGGGCGAAGCTCTTCTCGTTGCGGAATCCGACGGCCGCCGCCACCTGCTTCACCGGGCGGTCGGTGCGGTAGAGCAGGTCGCGCGCGCGTTCCAGCCGCACTTCGTCCTTCAGCTGCTGCAGGCTGGCGCCTTCCTCCTTCAGCTGCCGGTGCAGCGTGCGCGCCGACACGTGCAGCAGCGCCGCCAGGGCCTCGGCGCTGTGGGTGCGTTGCGGATGCGCGGCCAGGGCCTGCCGCACCTGCGGCACCAGCAGCCGGTCGCGGCGGTAAGGCAGCACGGTGATGGGCAGCGCGCGCTGCAGCATCTGGGCCAGCGCCTTCTCGTCGCGGCGCAGCGGCAGCGCCAGGTAGGCGGCGTCGAAATGCAGTTCGGCTCGCGCGGCGCCGAACTGCACCGGTCCCGGGAACATGTGGCCATAGGCGTCGGCATGCGGCGGCGCGGGCAGGGGCAGGCGCGTGGCATGCAACGGGATGCGCGAGTCGATGTACCAGCAGGCCAGGCCGTGCACGTTGCGCAGCAGGAAGGCCAGGCTCAGCTCGCGCACCGCGGCGGGCAGGGCGACGCGTTCCTCCACCGCGATGGTGGCGGCGCTGCCCGCCACCGACAGCGACAAGGCGACGTCGTCCGTGAGCAGCCCGTGGTGCCGGCACCAGCGCCGCAGCGCCAGGCCCAGGTCCGGCGCCGTCAGCGAGGCGCGCGCCAGCATGCCGTAGCTGCCCCAGGGCAGCCGGCGCCGGAAGGCGGCCAGGCCCTCGTCGTCGAGCTGCTGCATGGCGGCGGCGGACAGCAGCTCCATCTGGCGCGCGGTGATGCGGCCATCGCGTTGCTGGAGCTGGGCTGGCGTGATCTGTGCCAGCTTCAGCGCCCCGGCGGCGGCCTGGCCATGGTGCGCATAGGCCGCCACGATGGCTCGGGCGAAGGCCATGGGCGTGACGGCGGTGGGCGGCGGGCGCGGGGCTTTCGGGGGCATGGGCGGAGTCTAGCCAGCTGGCAGGATTTGCGCCCGCATGGGCCCGCGGCGCGGGGCGGACTCGGCTATCGTTCGGGGCGCGAGCGACCATTCCCGAAGGCCCGCCCGTTACGGGGCGGGAGAAAGACAAGACGCGAGACATGCCTGTCCTGGAGACCCAACTCAATCCCCGTTCCGCCGACTTCCAGGCCAACGCCGCGGCCATGCAGGCGCTGGTCGACGACCTCGCCGCGCAGGTCGCGCTGCACGCGGCCGGCGGCGGCGAGGAGGCGCGGCGCAAGCACTCGGCGCGCGGAAAGCTGCCGCCGCGCGAGCGCGTGCAGCTGCTGCTGGATCCGGGCACGCCCTTCCTCGAGATCGCCCCGCTGGCGGCGCATGGCATGTACCTGGAGAAGGACGGCCGCATGGCCGCGCCCTGCGCCGGCATGATCGCCGGCATCGGCCGCGTCAGCGGCGTGGAATGCGTCATCGTCTGCAACGACGCCACGGTCAAGGGCGGCACCTACTACCCGATGACCGTCAAGAAGCACCTGCGGGCCCAGGAGATCGCCCAGCAGAACCGCCTGCCCTGCATCTACCTGGTGGATTCGGGTGGCGCCAACCTGCCCAACCAGGACGACGTCTTCCCCGATCGCGACCACTTCGGCCGCATCTTCTACAACCAGGCCAACCTCAGCGCCGAGGGCATCGCCCAGATCGCGGTGGTGATGGGTTCCTGCACCGCCGGCGGCGCCTACGTGCCGGCCATGAGCGACGAGACCATCATCGTGCGCGAGCAGGGCACCATCTTCCTGGGCGGCCCGCCGCTGGTGAAGGCCGCCACCGGCGAGGTGGTGAGTGCCGAAGACCTCGGCGGCGGCGACGTCCACACGCGCCTGTCCGGCGTGGCCGACCACCTGGCGGCCAACGACGCCCATGCGCTGGCGCTGGCGCGCCAGGCGGTGGCCACCCTCAACCGCGCCAAGGTGCCGCCGGTGCAGCTGCGCCCGCCGGTGCCGCCGAAGTACGACGGCCGCGAGCTGTACGGCGTGATCCCCACCGACGCGCGCAAGCCCTTCGACGTGCGCGAGATCATCGCCCGCATCGTCGACGGCTCGGAATTCCACGAGTTCAAGGCCCGCTACGGCGCCACACTGGTGTGCGGCTTCGCCCACATCGAGGGCATGCCGGTGGGCATCGTCGCCAACAACGGCATCCTGTTCTCGGAATCGGCGCAGAAGGGCGCGCACTTCATCGAGCTGTGCTGCCAGCGCAAGGTGCCGCTGGTGTTCCTGCAGAACATCACCGGCTTCATGGTGGGCCGCAAGTACGAGAGCGAGGGCATCGCCCGCCACGGCGCCAAGCTGGTGACGGCGGTGGCCACGGCCAACGTGCCCAAGTTCACCGTCATCATCGGCGGCAGCTATGGGGCCGGCAACTACGGCATGTGCGGACGCGCCTATTCGCCGCGCTTCCTGTGGATGTGGCCCAGCGCGCGCATTTCGGTGATGGGGGGCGAGCAGGCCGCCAGCGTGCTGGCCACCGTCAAGCGCGACGGCATCGAGGCGCGCGGCGGCACCTGGAGCGCCGCGGAGGAAGCCGCCTTCAAGCAGCCGCTGCTGGACCAGTTCGCGCAGCAGTCGCATCCCTACTACGCCAGCGCGCGCCTGTGGGACGATGGCGTGATCGACCCCGCCGACACGCGCCGCGTGCTGGCGCTGGGCCTGTCGGCCGCGCTCAATGCGCCGATCGCCGAGCCGAAGTTCGGCGTGTTCCGGATGTAGGCTGGACACAGGAAGGAGACCCCATGGAGAACCTGCAGCTCGAGGTGGAGGGTGCCGTCGCCACCCTCACGCTCGACCGGCCCGACGTGCGCAATGCCTTCAACGACGCGGTGATCGCCGAGCTCACCGCCGCCGTGTCCGACCTGGGGGCGCGCGAGGACGTGCGCTGCGTGGTGCTGGCCGCGCGCGGCGCGGCCTTCTGCGCCGGCGCCGACCTGAACTGGATGCGGCGCATGGCCGACTACACGCGCGAGGAGAACCTCGCCGACGCCGGCGCGCTGGCGACCATGCTGCGCACGCTCTACGAATGCCCGAAGCCGACCATCGCCAAGATCCAGGGCGACGTGTACGCAGGCGGCGTCGGCCTGGTGGCGGCCTGCGACATCGCCGTGGCCATGGACACCGCGCACTTCTGCCTGAGCGAAGCGCGCCTGGGGCTGCTGCCGGCGACCATCAGCCCCTACGTGATCCGCGCCATGGGCGCACGCGCCGCCCACCGCTACTTCCTCACCGCCGAACGCTTCACCGCCGCCGAGGCGCACCGCATCGGGCTGGTGCACGAGGTCGTTTCCAGCGGCCACCTGGACGACAAGGTGGCCGAGCTCGCGCGCCACCTGACGAGCGCCGGCCCGGCCGCCGTGCGGGCCTGCAAGAAGCTGGTGCAGGACGTGGCCGGCCGCGCCATCGACGCCGAGCTGGAGCGCATGACCGTCGCCGCCATCGCCGACATCCGCGCCAGTGACGAGGGCCGCGAAGGCGTGCAGTCCTTCCTGCACAAGCGCAAGCCGGGCTGGCTCGCGTCCTGAGATGGAAGCGCTGGGCCCGTTCATGGACGCGCCGCAGTTGCTGGCGCTGGCCGCCGCCCTCGGCTGGGCGAGCGGCTTCCGGCTGTACGCGGCGGTGTTCCTCACCGGCGCGGCCGGTTATATGGGCTGGCTCGACCTCCCGCCCGGCCTGCAGGTGCTGCAGCACCCGGGCGTGCTGCTGGCCAGCGGCTGCATGCTGTTCGCCGAGTTCTTCGCGGACAAGATTCCCTTCGTCGATTCGATGTGGGACGCGGTGCACACGCTGGTGCGCATCCCGGCGGGCGCGGCGCTGGCGGCCGGCGCGCTGGGCGCCGGCAGCGCCGAGATGGGCTGGATCGCTGCGCTGCTGGGCGGCGGGCTGGCGGCGACCAGCCATGCCACCAAGATGACGGCGCGGGCAGCGGTCAACACGTCCCCCGAGCCGTTTTCCAACATCGGCGTGTCGCTGCTGGAGGACGGACTGGTGGTGTTCCTGCTGTGGCTGGCGGCCACGCATCCGCTGGTGTTCGCGGGGGTGCTGGCCATCTGCATCGTGCTGGCCATCGTGCTGCTGGTGGTGCTGGTGAAGTTCCTGCGCATGGTGGTGCGCGGGGTGAGTGGATTCTTGCAGGGGCGGCGGCTGCCGCGGGAGCTGGGTTGATGTTCAAGAAGATCCTGATCGCGAACCGGGGCGAGATCGCGTGCCGGGTGGCGGCGACGGCGCGCCGCATGGCCATCCGCACGGTGGCGGTGTATTCCGACGCGGATGCGCATGCCAAGCATGTGGCCGCCTGCGACGAGGCCGTGCACATCGGCGGCAGCGCACCCCGGGAGAGCTACCTGCAGTGGGAGCGCATCCTGGAGGCCGCGCGCGCCACCGGCGCCGAGGCCATCCATCCGGGCTACGGCTTCCTCAGCGAGAACGAGGCCTTCGCCGCCGCCTGCGCGGCGGCTGGCCTGGTGTTCATCGGCCCGCCGGCGGCGGCCATCCAGGCCATGGGCCTCAAGGCCGAATCCAAGCAGCTGATGGAGCGCGCCGGCGTGCCGCTGGTGCCGGGCTACCACGGCGCCGACCAGGACCCGGCGCTGCTGCAGGCCGAGGCCGACCGCATCGGCTACCCGGTGCTGATCAAGGCGAGCGCCGGCGGCGGCGGCAAGGGCATGCGCGCGGTGGAGAAGGCCGAGGACTTCGCCGCCGCGCTGGCCTCGTGCCAGCGCGAGGCGCGCAACAGCTTCGGCGACGAAGCCGTGCTGGTGGAGAAGTACGTCACGCGGCCGCGCCACATCGAGATCCAGGTGTTCGGCGACACCCATGGCAACTACGTCTGGCTGTTCGAGCGCGACTGCTCGGTGCAGCGGCGCCACCAGAAGGTGCTGGAGGAGGCGCCCGCCCCCGGCATGACCGAGGCGCTGCGCCAGCGCATGGGCGAGGCCGCCGTGGCGGCGGCGCGCGCCGTCGGCTACGTCGGCGCCGGCACGGTGGAGTTCATCGTGGAGCAGCGCGGCGGCGAGATGGATTTCTTCTTCATGGAGATGAACACCCGCCTGCAGGTGGAGCATCCGGTCACCGAGGCGATCACCGGCCTGGACCTGGTGGAGTGGCAGCTGCGCGTGGCGGCGGGCCAGCCGCTGCCGCTGCGCCAGGAGCAACTGCGCATCCAGGGCCACGCGATCGAGGCGCGCATCTGCGCCGAGAACCCCGACAACAACTTCCTGCCGGCCACCGGCACCCTGCAGGTCTATCGCAAGCCGCCGGCGGCTGCCTTCGAACGCGCGCCGGTGCGGGTGGACGACGGCGTGCGCGAAGGCGACGCCATCACGCCCTGGTACGACTCGATGGTCGCCAAGCTGATCGTGCACGGCGAGACGCGCGAGCAGGCGCTGGCCCGGCTGGACGAGGCGCTGGCGGCGACGCACATCGTCGGCCTGGCCACCAACGTGCAGTTCCTGCGCCAGGTGCTGCGCAGCCGCTCCTTCGCGCAGGCCGACCTCGACACCGCGCTGATCCAGCGCGAAGCCGCGGTGCTGTTCCACCAGCAGCCGCTGGGCCTGCCGCTGGCGGCCGCCGCGGCGGTGGCCAGGACGCTGCTGGACGAACGCGCGCTGGAAGGCAGCGATCCGTTCGGGCGGCGCGACGGCTGGCGCTCGCACGGCATCGCGGCGCGCAGCTTCACCTTCGCGTTCGGCGAGGTGCGCGCCGGCGCCGAGCTGCGCTACCTGCACGACGGAACCCTGTTGCTGGCGGTGGACGGCGGCGCGCCGGCGCCGCTGGCTTTCTGGCCGGCGGGCGAAGGCATCGCGCTGGAATACGGCGGACAGCGCGTGCGCGCCGCCGTCTACACCCAGGGCGAGACGGACCATGTCTTCACCGCCGCCGGCGCGGCGCGGATCGTGGCGGTGGATTTGCTGGCGCATGCCGGCGACGATGCGGCCGAGGGCGGCCGCCTGACAGCGCCCATGCCGGGCAAGGTCGTGTCCTTCGCCGTGAAGGCCGGCGACCCGGTCCGCAAGGGCCAGGCGCTGGCGGTGATGGAGGCGATGAAGATGGAGCACACCATCGCCGCGCCCAGCGACGGCACCGTGGCCGAACTGCTCTATGCGCCCGGCGACCAGGTGGCCGAGGGCGCGGAACTCCTGAAGCTCGCGGCCTGAATGCAGGCGGGGCACACGCGCCCGCCTTCACAATGCTCCCCATGCGCATCACCGTCTGTTGTTCCGACACCAAGATCACGCCCTGGCTCGAAGGCCTGCGTGCCGCCCTGCCCGACGCCGAAGTGGCCGAATGGCACCCCGACGCGCCGCCGGCCGACCATGCCGTGGTGTGGGCGCCGCCGCAGGCCCTGTTCGACCAGCAGCCGGGCCTGCGCGGCATCTTCAACACCGGCGCCGGCGTCGACGCCCTGCTCAAGCTGCGGCTGCCGCCGCAGGCCGTGGTGGTCCGGCTCGACGACGCGGGCATGTCGGTGCAGATGGCGGAGTTCGTCTGCCATGCGGTGATCCGCCACTTCCGCGCCTTCGATGCCTACGAGCGCGATGCCGCCCAGGCGAAGTGGGGTTTCCGCAAGCCGCAGCGCCGCGCCGACTTCCCGGTCGGCGTCATGGGCCTGGGCGTGCTGGGGCAGCGCGTGGCGCAGGCGGTCGCGGCCTTCGAGTTCCCGGTGCTGGGTTGGAGCCGGCAGCCCAAGGAACTGGCGGGCGTGCGCTGCTTCTCCGGCGCCGCCGGCCTCCAGGACTTCCTGGCGCAGACACGCGTGCTGGTCTGCCTGCTGCCGCTCACGCCCGAGACCCAGGGCATCCTGAATCGCGAGACGCTGGGGCGGCTGCGGCCGGGCGGCTACGTCATCAACGTCGCGCGTGGCGCCCACCTGGTGGACGAGGACCTGCTGGCGCTGCTGGACGCGGGCCACCTGGCCGGCGCGGCCCTGGACGTGTTCCGCACCGAGCCGCTGCCCGCCGAACACCCGTTCTGGCGGCATCCGAAGATCGTGGTGACGCCGCACACCTCGGCGCGCACGCTGCGCGACGAAAGCATCGCGCAGATCGCCCACAAGATCCGCGCCCTGGAGCGCGGCGACCCCATCGCCGGCGTGGTCGACCGGCAGCGAGGATACTGAGGCATGGCCATTCCCAGCAGAGTGAAGCTCGTCGACGTCGGCCCGCGCGACGGCCTGCAGAACGAGAAGGAGCCGGTGCCGGCCGCCGTCAAGGTGGAACTGGTGCACCGGCTTCAGGAGGCCGGCCTGGCCGACATCGAGGTCACCAGCTTCGTCTCGCCCAAGTGGGTGCCGCAGATGGCGGACAACGCCGAGGTGATGGCGGGCATCCGCCGCCGCCCCGGCGTGCGTTACGCGGTGCTGGTGCCCAACATGAAGGGGCTGGAGGCGGCGTTGCCGACCCGGCCCGACGAAGTGGTGGTGTTCGGCGCGGCCAGCGAGGCCTTCAGCCAGCGCAACATCAACTGCTCCATCGCCGAGAGCATCGAGCGCTTCGCGCCGGTGGTGCAGGCGGCGCGGGCGCAGGGCATCCACGTGCGCGGCGTGGTCTCCACCACGGTGGGCTGCCCCTACGAGGGCGAGGTGGCGCCGGCGCGGGTCGAGTACGTCGCCCGTCTCATGAAGGAAGCCGGCGTGCAGCACCTGGGCGTGGCCGACACCATCGGCGTGGGCACGCCGCGCAAGGTGCAGGCCGCCATGGAAGCGGCGCTGCGCCACTTCGCGCTCGATGCCGTCTCGGGCCATTTCCACGACACCTACGGCCAGGCGCTGGCGAACACGCTGGCCTGCCTGGAGATGGGCGTCTGGCAGTTCGACACCTCGGTGGCCGGCCTGGGCGGCTGCCCCTATGCCAAGGGCGCGACCGGCAACGTCGCCACCGAAGATGTCGTCTTCATGCTGCAGGGCATGGGCATCGAGACGGGCATCGACCTGGACCGGCTGGTGGATGCCGGCAAGTTCATCAGCGACCACCTGGGCCGCAAGCCGAACTCGCGCGCCGCGACGGCGCTGCTGGTCAAGCGCGCCACTGCCGGCTGACCCTGCGCGGGCGCCACGGCGCCGCTTTCGCGCACAATGCGCCCACCACGGAGCCTTTCCCATGTGCGGAGCTGAACTTCATTCCCTGCCCGAAGGCGTGCAGCGCGTGGCACGCGCGCTGCAGGACCAGGGCCATCCCCATGCACCCCGCATGCTCGACGACGCTGCGCGCACCGCGCAGCAGGCGGCCGATGCCCTGGGCATCGCGGTGGGCCAGATCGCCAAGAGCATCATCTTCCGGCGCAAGTCCGACGACGCCGCGGTGCTGGTCATCACCTCGGGCGACCGCCGGGTCGACGAGAAGAAGGTCGATGCCCTGGTCGGCAAGACCGGCCGGGCCGACGCCGAGTTCGTCAAGAGCCGCACTGGCTTCTCGATCGGCGGCGTGTCGCCGGTGGCGCACCTGCAGCCGCCGGTGACGCTGATCGACCGCGAGCTGTTCCGCTTCGAGGAGATCTGGGCCGCGGCGGGCCATCCCCACGGCGTGTTCAAGCTGCATCCGCGCGACCTGGAGCGCCTGACCGGCGCGCCCGTGGCCGACGTGGTGCAAGCGGTCGCATGACGCCGGCGGCGGACCTGTTGCTGGCCAAGGCGCAACTGCTGCAGGACGCCGCGCCGATGCCGTCGCCCTGCATCTCGGTGTGCCGCATGGACGCCGCCAGCGGCCTGTGCGAAGGGTGTTTCCGGACGCTGGACGAGATCGCTGCCTGGGGCGG
>JAEZKX010000429.1 GCA_023436025.1 Pseudomonadota bacterium
GGGCGGGGCGGGCGGGGCGGGGTGAAAGGGCGAGAGCCAAGCCGGGGCGGGCGAGGCTCACAACGCTGTTTCCCTAGCCCCAGCCTCTAGCCCCTCTCAGGACTGGCAGTCCGCTGCCGGCCGGCGCGTCATCTTCTTGTCCGCCAGGTATTTCTCCGAGCCGGTGCGCACCATGGGCTTGAGGATCTGCTCGTCGGCCTGGTACCAGTCGCTGCTGAAGTTCCACTTGCTGCCGTCCCAGGTGTGGATGCGCGCCCAGGTGGAGCCCATGTGGTCGTTGCACGAGGTGCTGATCGGCCGCAGCACGCCGGCGAAGCCCAGCTGGTCCAGTCGCTTCTGGTCCAGCGCCAGGTTCTCCAGCCCCCAGCGCACCTGCTCGCCGGTCATGACCTTGCCCTTGCCGAAGCGCTCCTGCGCGCGCCGCACCGCTTCCACGCCCAGCATCTGGATGATCACGCCGCGCGTGTAGAGCACCGAGCCCACTTCGTCCTTGGGGCCGGTACCCTGGCCCTTGTCGTGCACGTACTTCAGGATGTCCTGCATCACCTTGGGTTGCTGGCCCGAGGTGTTGAGCGCCAGCGCGTTGTAGCCCTTGGCGCCATCGCCGACGTCCTTCACGTCCGGCTCGGCGCCGGCCCACCACACGCCGTACATCTTCTCGCGCGGATAGCCCGTGGCCTGCGCCTCCTTGAGGGCGGTGGAGTTCATCACGCCCCAGCCCCACAGCAGCACGTAGTCGGGACGCTGCTGGCGCACCTGCAGCCAGGCCGCCTTCTGCTCCACGCCGGGCGCCGTCACCGGGATCAGGCTCAGGTTGAAGCCGTGCATGCGCGCGCGCTCCTCCAGCAGCGGGATGGGCTCCTTGCCGAAGGGCGAGTCGTGGTAGACCAGCGCGATCTTCTTGCCCCGGAGCTTGTCGAACCCGCCTTCCTTCTTGGCCAGGTGCTGGATGATGATGTCGGCGCCGGTCCAGTAGCTGCCCATGATGGGGAAGTTCCACTTGAAGGCTGTGCCGTCCTGCGACACCGACAGGCCGTAGCCCACGGTGATGAGCGGGATCTTGTCGTTGGGCACCTTCTCGGTCAGGGCGAAGGTGATGCCGGTGGCCTGCGGATCGAACAGCGCCACGCCCGGGCGGCCCTTGAGGCGCTCGTAGCATTCCACGCCGCGGTCCGTGGCGTAGCCGGTCTCGCACTCCTCGTACGCGATCTTCACGCCGTTGATGCCGCCGTCGCGCGCGTTGATCATCTTCAGGTAGTCCTGCTTGCCATTGGCCCAGGGCGTGCCGTTGGGCGCATAGGGACCGGTGCGGTAGGACAGCAGCGGGAAGAACTGCTCCTTGGCCTGGGCCCAGGCGCCCGTCGCGGCCACGCCCAGCAGGGCGGCGGCCAGAAGTGCGGAACGAAGCCTCATGGTGTTGTCTCCTTGGTTGAATGCGCTGGGTGCGGGATCAGTGCGGGAAGGGCCACAGGCGCAGCTTCTGCTTGCCGGTGGACCAGAGGCGGGCCAGGCCGTGCGGCTCGACGACCAGGAACCAGACGATGAGGGCGCCGAAGACCATCAGCTCCGCATGCGCGATGCCGGCGGTGGAGATCGTCAGGCCGACCAGCGAAGCCAGCGCCGGCAACATCTGGCTCAGCACGATGGGCAGCACCACGATGAAGGCGGCGCCGAAGAAGGCGCCCATGATGGAGCCCAGGCCGCCGATGATCACCATGAACAGCAGGCGGAACGAGACCTCCACCGAGAAGGCCGCCGGCTCCCAGGTGCCCAGGTGGACGAAGGCCCACAGCGCGCCGGCGACGCCGACGATGAAGGAGCTGACGGCGAAGGCGGTGAGCTTGGCGTACATCGGCCGGATGCCGATGACGGCGGCGGCCACGTCCATGTCGCGGATGGCCATCCACTCGCGCCCGATCGCACCGCGCACCAGGTTCTTGGCCAGCATGGCGATGACCACCAGGAAGCCGAGGCAGAACCAGTACCGGCTGGCGGCGCTGTCGATGGGCAGGCCCAGCACGTCGAAGGCCGGCACCGACACCGAGCCCGAATCGGAGTTGTTGGTGGTCCACTTCACGCGCAGGAACAGCCAGTCGGCGAAGAACTGCGCGGCCAGCGTGGCGACGGCCAGGTAGAGGCCGCGCACGCGCAGGCTGGGCAGCCCGAATAGCACCCCGAACACCGTGGCGCACAGGCCGCCCAGCAGGATGGCCGGCACCACCGGCATGCCCGGAATGCGGACCAGGAAGTTGAAGGCGCCGTAGGCGCCGACGGCCATGAAGGCCCCGGAGCCCAGCGAGATCTGGCCGCAGTAGCCCACCAGGATGTTCACGCCCAGCGCCGCCAGCGCCATGATCAGGAAGGGGATCAGGATGGCGCGCAGCAGGTAGTCGCTGGCGAAGGCCGGCACCACGAAGATGGCGATGGCAACCAGCGCCAGGATGGCCCAGCGGTCCTGCAGGATGGGGAAGACCTGCAGGTCGGCGCGGTAGCTGGTCTTGAACTGGCCGTTCTCGCGGTAGATCATGCTCAGACCCGGTCGATGATTTTTTAGCCGAACAGGCCCTGCGGGCGCACCAGCAGGAAGGCCAGCGCCAGCACGTAGGCGAACCAGATCTCGATGCCGCCGCCCACCAGCGGGCCGATGTAGACCTCCGACAGCTTCTCGCCGACGCCGATGATCAGCCCGCCCAGGATGGCGCCTGGCACCGAGGTGAGACCGCCGAGGATGACCACCGGCAGCGCGCGCAGCGCCACCGTGGCCAGCGAGAACTGCACGCCGGCCTTGCTGCCCCAGATCATCCCGGCCACCAGCGCCACGATGCCGGCCACCGACCAGACGATCACCCAGATGCGCGCCAGCGGAATGCCGATGGATTGGGCGGCTTGGTGGTCGTCGGCGACGGCGCGCAGCGCGCGGCCGGTGGACGTCTTCTGGAAGAAGATCGACAGCAGCGCGACCAGGGCCGCGGCGATCACCGCGGCGATCAGGTCCTCCTTGTTGATCAGGATGCCGCCCTGGAACACGCCTTCGAGGGCGATCACCGGGTCCTTGGGCATCCCGATGTCGATCTTGTAGATGCTGCTGCCGAACAGCGCCTGGCCCAGGCCCTCGAGGAAGTAGGTGATGCCCAGCGTGGCCATCAGCAGCGTCGCGCCTTCCTGGTTGACCAGTCGGCGCAGCACCAGCCACTCGACCGCCCAGGCGACCACGAACATCAGCGCGCCGGCGACGAGGAAGGCGGCGACGTTGGCGAACACCGCGTTGTGGATGCCGGTCCAGGCCGGGATCCATTCGGAGAAGCGCGCCATTGCCAGCGCGGCGAACAGCACCATGGCGCCCTGGGCGAAGTTGAAGACGCCCGAGGCCTTGAAGATCAGCACGAAGCCGAGCGCCACCAGCGCATAGAGCATGCCCGCCATGAGGCCGCCGAGGAGGGTTTCGAGGAAGAAGCCCATCAGCCCGCCCCGCGCCGGCGGCTGTCTTGCCGGGTGCCTGCGACCTTCATTGCGCGCTCCCCAGGTAGGCCTTGACCACGTCCGGGTTCGCCCGGACTTCGTCGGGCGAGCCGTCGCCGATCTTGCGGCCGTAGTCCAGCACCACGACGCGGTCGGAGATGTCCATCACCACGCCCATGTCGTGCTCGATCAGGACCACGGTGGTGCCGAACTCGTCGTTCACGTCCAGGATGAAGCGGCACATGTCCTGCTTCTCCTCCAGGTTCATGCCGGCCATCGGCTCGTCGAGCAGCAGCACCTGCGGCTCCATGGCCAGGGCCCGGCCCAGGTCCACGCGCTTCTGCAGGCCATAGGGCAATTGCCCCACCGGCGTCTTGCGCAAGGCCTGGATCTCCAGGAAGTCGATGATGCGTTCCACCGCCTCGCGGTGGCGGATCTCCTCGCGCTCGGCCGGGCCGATGCGCAGCGCCTGCAGCAGCAGGTTGCTGCGGATGCGCAGGTTGCGCCCGGTCATGATGTTGTCCAGCACGCTCATGCCCTTGAACAACGCCAGGTTCTGGAAGGTGCGCGCGATGCCCATCTGCGCCACCTGCCGGCTCTTCATGTGGCTGAAGGTCCGGCCGCGGAAGGTGATGCTGCCCTGCTGCGGCTGGTACACGCCGTTGATGCAGTTGAGCATGGAGCTCTTGCCGGCGCCGTTGGGCCCGATGATGGCGCGCACCTCGTGCTCGCGCACGTCGAAGGAGATGCCGGCGAGCGCCTTGACGCCGCCGAAGGCCAGCGAGATGTCCTTCACCTCCAGGATGACGTCGCCCACGCGGCGGCCACCGCCGGGGACCTGCGGCGCCGGGCCGGGCAGGCCGGCGTGGTCGCGGTCTTCCATGCGCCTCATGCGGCGGACCTCAGGGGCGCGAAGGTGCGCGCTTCCATGATCTTCAGGGTGGCGCTGACGCTGCCGGTGCGCCCGTCCTCGAACTTCACCTGGGTCTCGATGTACTGCTCGGCCTGGCCGCCGTACAGCGCGTCGACCAGCACCCGGTACTTGTCGGCGATGAAGCCGCGACGCACCTTGTTGGTCCGCGTCAGCTCGCCGTCGTCGGCGTCGAGTTCCTTGTGCAGCACCAGGAAACGGTGGATCTGGCTGGCCGCCAGCTTCTCGTCGCCGGCCAGGTCGGCGTTGACCTTCTCGATGCAGTCCCTGACCAGCGCATAGACCTCGGGCTTCTGCGCCAGGTCGGTGTAGCCGGCGTAGGGCAGGTTGCGCCGCTCGGCCCAGTTGCCCACCGCCTCGAAGTCGATGTTGACCAGGGCGCAGACCTGGGCGCGGCCGTCGCCCACCGCCACCGCCTCCTTGATGTGCGGGAAGAACTTGAGCTTGTTCTCGATGTACTTGGGCGCGAACAGCGCGCCGTCGGCCAGGCTGCCCACGTCCCTGGCGCGGTCGATGATCCTGAGATGGCCCTGGGCGTCGATGAAGCCGGCGTCGCCCGTGTGGTACCAGCCTTCGGCATCCTTCACTTCAGCGGTGGCCTGCGGGTTCTTGTAGTACTCCTTCAGCAGGCCCGGCGAACGCACCAGGATCTCGCCCTTGTCGCCCAGCCGGATCTCGACGCCGCGGCAGGGAATGCCCACGGTGTCGGCGCGCACCTGGTCGTCGGGCTGCATGCAGACGAACACCGCCGTCTCGGTGGAGCCGTACAGCTGCTTGAGGTTGACGCCGATGGCGCGGTAGAAGGCGAACAGGTCGGGGCCGATCGCCTCGCCCGCCGTGTAGGCCACGCGCACGCGCGAGAAGCCCAGGTTGTTGCGCAACGGCCCGTAGACCAGCAGGTCGCCCAGCGCGTACAGCGCCCGGTCGGCCAGGCCCACCGGCTTGCCGTCGCGCAGGGCCGGGCCGACGCGGCGCGCCATGTCCATGAAGGCATGGAACATGCGGCGCTTGGGCGCGCCCGCATCCTCCATGCGGATCATCACGCTGGTGAGCAGCGCCTCGAAGATGCGCGGCGGGGCGAAGTAGTAGGTGGGGCCGATCTCCTTGAGGTCGATCATCACCGTGTTGGCCGACTCGGGGCAGTTGACCACGAAGCCGCAGGCCAGCCACTGGGCGTAGCTGAAGATGTTCTGTCCCACCCAGGCCGGCGGCATGTAGGCCAGCACCTCCTCGCGCGCGGTCAGCGCGTCGAACTCGGCGCCGGCCCGCGCCCGGTCGAGCAGGCTGCGGTGGGTGTGCACCACGCCCTTGGCCTGGCCGGTGGTGCCCGAGGTGAAGAACATGGCCGCCACGTCATCAGGCTGCGCCTTGGCCACTTCGGCGGCGAAGAAGCCGGGATGCGCGCTGGCGAATCGCGCGCCGGCCGCCACCAGGGCGTCGAGCGCGGCCAGCCCCGGCTCGTCGTAGTTGCGCAGTCCGCGCGGGTCGTCGTACCAGACATGGGTGAGGCGCGGGCACTGGGTGCGCACCTCCAGCAGCTTGTCGACCTGCTCCTGGTCTTCGGCGAAGGCGAAGCGGACCTCGGCGTTGTCGATCGGGAACACGCATTCGGCGGCCACCGCGTCCTGGTACAGCGGCACGGGAATCGCGCCCAGCGCCTGCGCGGCCAGCATGGTGGCGTACAGCCGCGGCCGGTTGGCGCCGATCACCACCATGTGCTCGCCGCGGCCCAGGCCGGCCGCGTGCAGGCCGCAGGCCACCTGTTCCACCAGCTGCGCGAGCCCGGCCCAGGCCAGGGTCTGCCAGATGCCGTATTCCTTCTCGCGCATGGCGGCTGCCGCCGGACGCTGCGCCGCGTGCTGCAGCAGCAGTCCGGGAAAGGTCGAGTCGGTGGCAGCCATGGCGTCCCAATGTAGGCAGGGGTTTGACGCCGATCTGTCTTTGCGACGACATTCCTAGGGAATCTCCTATCAGGGGCTGCACCGAGCGCGTGGGTGCCGGGGCCGTCCAGGCACAGGGCCGCCATGGCGACAGAACCGAGCTTGCACCAGCGGCGCCGCGCGCCCACCACGTCCGAACTCGCCGGCATTCCCTGGCTGGCGCCCCTGCTGCCGGCGGAACGCGAGCGGGCGGTGGCTGGCATCCAGGTCACCGATGCCCTGCCGGGCGACTACGTCTGCCGCACCGGGCGGCCGGTGACCTACTGGTTCGGCGTGGTGGAGGGGCTGCTCAAGATGACGGGGGAGACGGCCCAGGGCCAGGCCATCACCTTCAGCGGCCTGCCGCCGGGCGGCTGGTTCGGCGAGGGCACGGTGCTCAAGCGCGAGCAGTACCGCTACAACGTGCAGGCGCTGCGCCGCAGCGTGGTGGCCGGCCTGCCCGCGGACACCTTCCACTGGCTGCTGGACCACTCCATCGGCTTCAACCGCTTCGTCATGAACCAGCTGAACGAACGCCTCGCGCAGTTCATCGCCGCGCGCGAGATCGACCGCATGAGCAACCCCGACCTGCGGGTGGCGCGCAACCTGGCGGCGCTGTTCAACCCGGTGCTGTTCCCCGGCGTGGGCCAGATGCTGCGCATCACCCAGCAGGAGCTGGCCTACCTGGTCGGCCTGTCGCGCCAGCGGGTGAACGAGGCCCTGTCGTCCCTGCAGGCCCAGGGCCTGATCCGCGTCGAATACGGCGGTGTGCGCATCCTGGACCTGCAAACGCTGCGGACCGCGGTGCAGGTTTGATCGCTGGAAAGCCAGACTGCAGGACGCAAAAGTCGCAAAGGTTCCGCAAAAGTCGCAAAGGAGCAGCCGAAGAAGGTTTTCTCTTCCCCTTTTGCGACCTTTGCGTCGTTTTTGCGACTTTTGCGTCCGGCTGTCCGGTTGTTCAAGTGCCCGGGCGTCTCCCCGCATTCGGCACAATCGCCCTTCCCATGACCGCCGCCCCCACTTCACGACTCAACAAACGCATGGCCGAACTCGGGCTGTGCTCGCGCCGCGAGGCGGACGACTGGATCGCCAAGGGCTGGGTGCGGGTGGACGGGCAGGTGGCGCCGCCCACCGGCCTGCTGGTCACGCCGCAGGCGCGCATCGAGGTCGATCCGCGGGCGCGCGGGCAGCAGCGCGAGCAGGTGACCATCCTGCTGCACAAGCCGGTGGGCTACGTCAGCGGCCAGGCCGAGGAGGGCTACCAGCCCGCCGTGGTGCTGGTGCAGGCGCGCAACCGCTGGCGCGACGACCGAGCCCCGCAGCGTTTCTCGCCGGCCCAGCTCAAGGGCCTGGCGCCGGCCGGGCGCCTGGACATCGATTCCACCGGCCTGCTGGTGCTCACCCAGGACGGCCGCGTCGCCCGCCAGCTGATCGGCGAGGACTCGGACGTGGAGAAGGAATACCTGGTGCGGGTGGCTTTCGGCGCGGTCACCGCCAACGTCCAGCAAGCCTTTCCGCCGGCGCAGCTGGCGCGCCTGCGCCACGGCCTGAGCCTGGACGGACAGGCGCTGAGGCCGGCCCGGGTCGACTGGCAGAATCCGGAGCAGCTGCGCTTCGTGCTGACCGAGGGCAAGAAGCGCCAGATCCGCCGCATGTGCGAGCTGGTCGGGCTGAAGGTCGTCGGCCTCAAGCGGGTGCGCATCGGCCGGGTGACCCTGGGCCACCTGCCGCTGGGCCAGTGGCGCTACCTGGCGCCGCACGAGCGCTTCTGATTGTTGAAAATCCCTGAATATTCAAGGGGTTGCGGGATCGTCGCGGCGGCCGGCGGCTTGCTCACGGCGGCCTAACAGTCCGACTTTATGCTTGTGCCCAGGAAGCTGGGGGTGTTGCCATGCGCGTGTTGCTGGTGGAAGACGACGAGATGATCGGGCACAGCCTGCGCGAGGCGCTGGGCGCCAACGGCTGGTCGGTCGACTGGGTGAAGGACGGCCTCCTGGCCCAGAGCGCGCTGGCCGACGGCGACTATGCCTGCGTGCTGCTGGACCTGGGCCTGCCCAAGGCCGATGGCATCGAGGTGCTGCGCAAGGCGCGCGCCCGCGGCGACGTCACGCCCGTGCTGGTGCTGACCGCCCGCGACGGGCTGGACGACCGGGTGGCCGGCCTCGACCTGGGCGCCGACGACTACCTGCTCAAGCCCTACGAGCTACGCGAATTGCTGGCCCGCATGCGCGCCGTGATCCGCCGCCGCGACGGCGCCGCCCATTCCGTCATCGGCACCGCCACCCTCAAGCTGGACCTGACCACCCGCGAGGTGCTGGTGCAGGGCGAGCGATCGCAGCTGTCGGCGCGCGAGTTCTCGCTGCTGCACGCGCTGCTGGAGCGGCCCGGCGCCATCCTCTCGCGCGAGCAGCTGGAGAACCGCATCTACGGCTGGGGCGAGGAAGTCACCAGCAATGCGGTGGACGTGCTGATCCACGGCATGCGGCGCAAGCTCGGCGCCGACGCCATCCGCAACGTGCGCGGCCTGGGCTGGCGCATCGCAGAAGGCGCCGCGGCGCCGGGAGCCTCGCAATGATGAAATGGCATGTGTTCCCCAAGGGGTCGATGTGCTCGATCCGCCGGGCGCTGATGCTCTGGCTGGTGCCGCTGTTCCTGCTGGTAGGCCTGGCCTCGGCCGCGCTCGGCTACTGGAGCTACGGCCGCATGGTGGCCGGCTTCATGGACGACCAGATGCAGCAGCTGGGCGAGTCGGTGGCCAGCCACCAGGTGACGCAGCTGCCGCCGCTGCCACAGCTGGACCCCGAGCGGGTGCACAAGCTGGGCGCCTATGTCGTCCAGGTCTACGACAAGGAAGGCAAGCTGCTGGCCAGCTCCTGGTCCGGCCTGCAGCTGCCGCTGCAGCGCATGGGCCTGCACGACGTGGAGCAGGGCGATCGCGCCTGGCGCACCTACGTGCATCCGGCCGTGGGGCCGGGCGGCCACATCGTGCAGGTGGCGCAGAGCGAGTCCTTCCGCAACAAGCTGGCCGCCGAACGTGCCGGCGCCGCCGCCGCACCCATCCTGCTGCTGCTGCCGCTGTCGATGCTGGTGCTGTGGATCGTGGCGCGGGCCATCTCGCGCGCGGTGCACGACATCGGCCGCCAGGCCGCGCAGCAGGACGAGCACAGCATCGCCGAGCTGCCGATGGACCGCGTCCCGCAGGAGATCGCGCCGCTGGTGGGCTCCTTCAACACGCTGCTGCGGCGGCTGCGCGAGGCCTTCGCCACCCAGCGCCGCTTCGTCCAGGACGCGGCGCACGAGCTGCGCACGCCCATCACCGCCATCGGCCTGCAGCTGGAGAACCTGCGCAGCGACATGACCTGCGACGACGCCCGCGAGCGCTACGCCCAGCTCGAATCCGGCGTGCGGCGCGCCCAGCGGCTGGTCGACCAGCTGCTGCGCCTGTCGCGCCAGGAGGCCGCCGGCGCCGACGGACCCGGCATGGTGGACCTGCGCGCGCAGCTGCACGACAGCATGAACACGCTGATCACCCTGGCCGACCGGCGCAACATCGACCTGGGGCTGGTGGGCCCGGAAGGCGCCGACACCCCGTACACGCTCAAGTGCGTGCCCGGCGACCTGCGCAGCGTGCTGGACAACCTGATCGAGAACGCCCTGCGCTACACGCCCGAGGGCGGCGTGGTCGACGTGCGCCTGCTGCACGAGGGCGGCCGCCTGGCGCTGGAGGTGGTGGACACGGGCCCCGGCATCCCGCAGGAGCTGCTGCCGCGCGTGTTCGACCGCTTCTTCCGCGTGCCGGGCAGCGGGGCCAGCGGCAGCGGCCTGGGCCTGGCCATCGCGCAGGCGGCGGCGCAGCGCTGCGGCCTGCAGCTGACGCTGCGCAACCGCGACGACCGCAGCGGGCTGATCGCGCGGGTCGAGCCGGCCGCCTAATTCGCAGCTAAGCAAGTGCTAAGCGTCGCCTAAAGGGCGGCTCCTACAGTGAGAACACGGTTGACGCGGGTGAGAGAAGCAAGCCCCTAGCGCCCGCCGGAAGAAGCAACCGACACTCACTGAAAGGAAACTCCATGACCTCCAAGCACCTCCTCGCCATCGCCGCCGTCGCTGCCGCTTTCTCGGGCGTCGCCCGCGCGGACGAAGCCGACGCTTCCCAGTACGTGCTGAAGTTCGAAGGTAGCCGCACCCGCGCCGAGGTGATGGCCGAAGCCGCCAGCGTGCCGCGCACCCGCAGCACCGAGCCGGCCGGCTCGCGCGTTGCCGCGCCGCTGAAGTCGACGGTGGACGTCCAGGCGCTGCGCGCCCAGACCGCGCAGGCCGTGCGCCTGGGCCAGATCTCCTCCGGCGAGATCTGAAGCGCCGCCAGCCGGCAATGACGAAGGGCCCCGCGGGGCCCTTTTTCCGTTGGGGCGCGCGCCCCGGCTCAGAAGGTCAGCGTGAGGGAGGCCGGCTGCGGCAGCGCAATGCCGGTGTGCACCGGCTCCGCGGCGTCGGCGGCCGTGAACAGGCGCTCGGCCAGCGTCAGCGGCCGTGGCTCGGGCAGCGTCAGCGTGTGGGCGTCGTCCTGGACCCGGTGGGTGTCCGCCCAGGAAAGGGAAGGCAACTCGATGCGCATGCCCGCACTGTAACCAGCCGTGAGCGCCACCTTGCGGCCGGGCAGGCCGCATCGGTCGCGGAAACGTCGATTTGTTCACGTCCGGGTGGGATAGCATCAGCCGCCTTGAAAAAATACCGGGCAGCCCCTAGTTGCCGGCCGACATTCGACGCAAGCCATGACCCAGAAGAAAACACTCTCGTTCCAGGCCGAGGTCGCCCAGCTCCTGCACCTCGTCACCCACTCGCTCTACTCCAACAAGGAGATCTTCCTGCGGGAGCTGATCTCCAACGCCTCCGACGCCTGCGACAAGCTGCGTTTCGAGGCGCTGGCCGACGGCGCGCTGTACGAGGACGCGCCCAACCTCGAGGTCCGCATCGACTTCGACAAGGAGGCGCGCACGCTGACCATCACCGACAACGGCATCGGCCTGTCGCAGCAGGAGGCCATCGACAACCTCGGAACCATCGCCAAGAGCGGCACGCGCGAGTTCATGAGCCGGCTGTCGGGCGACCAGAAGGCCGACGCCCAGCTCATCGGCCAATTCGGCGTGGGCTTCTACTCCGGCTTCATCGTGGCCGACCGCATCACCGTCGAATCGCGCCGGGCCGGGCTCAAACCCGAGGAAGGCGTGCGCTGGGTCAGCGGCGGCGCCGGCGACTTCGAGGTGGAGACCATCACCCGGCCCCAGCGCGGCACCAGCGTCACGCTGCACCTGCGCGAGGACGCCCAGGACTACCTGTCCACCTGGAAGCTCAAGTCCATCATCGGCAAGTACTCCGACCACATCTCGCTTCCCATCCTGATGCGCAAGGAGGAGTGGAAGGAGGCCGAGGAGGAGGGCAAGGGCGGCGAGCACGTGCGCACCGACGAATGGGAGACCGTCAACAAGGCGACGGCCCTGTGGTCGCGCGCCAAGAAGGACATCACCCCCGAGCAGTACAAGGAGTTCTACAAGGCGATCAGCCACGACTTCGAGGATCCGCTGGCGTGGAGCCACAACCGGGTGGAGGGCGGCACCGAGTACACGCAGCTGCTCTACGTGCCGGCGCGCGCGCCCTTCGACCTGTGGAACCGCGAGAAGTCGGCCGGGGTGAAGCTCTACGTCAAGCGCGTCTTCATCATGGACGAGGCCGAGGCGCTGCTTCCCACCTACCTGCGCTTCGTCAAGGGCGTGATCGACTCGGCCGACCTGCCGCTGAACGTCAGCCGCGAACTGCTGCAGGAAAGCCGCGACGTCAAGGCCATCCGTGAGGGCAACACCCGCCGCGTGCTGGCCATGCTGGAGGACCTGGCCAAGGCCGAGAAGGAAGAAGGCGCGTCCGACGAGGACAAGTCCAAGTACGCGAAGTTCTACGCCGAGTTCGGCGCGGTGCTCAAGGAAGGCCTGGGCGAGGATTTCGGCAACCGCGAACGCATCGCCAAGCTCCTGCGCTTCGCCTCGACCACCAGCGACACCGTGAGCGTCTCGCTGGCCGACTACAAGGCCCGCATGAAGGAGGGCCAGGACACGATCTACTACATCACGGGCGAGACCCAGGCCGCGGCCGCCAACAGCCCGCAGCTCGAGATCTTCCGCAAGAAGGGCATCGAGGTGCTGTACATGACCGACCGCGTCGACGAGTGGGCGCTGTCCTTCCTCAACGAGTTCGACGGCACGCCGCTGCAGTCGGTGGCCAAGGGCCAGGTCGACCTGGGCAAGCTGCAGGACGAGGCCGAGAAGAAGGCGGCCGAGGAAGCCGCGGAGTCCTTCAAGCCGGTGCTGGCCAAGCTGAAGGAAGCGCTGAAGGACAAGGCGCAGGACGTGCGCGTCACCACCCGCCTGGTCGACTCGCCGGCCTGCCTGGTGGTCACCGACGACGGCATGAGCCTGCAGCTGGCGCGGCTGATGAAGCAGGCCGGGCAGAAGGCCCCGGACGTGAAGCCGGTGCTGGAAGTCAATGCCACGCACCCGCTGGTGCGCAAGCTGGAGGGCTCACCGAGCTTCCACGACCTGGCGCACATCCTGTTCGACCAGGCCCTGCTCGCCGAAGGCGGCCTGCCGGAGGATCCGGCGGCCTACGTGAAGCGGGTCAACGCGCTGCTGGCCTAGCCGCCTGGGCGGCAGAGAGGCGGGCAGGCCCGTTTCCCTGTCGCCCAGGCGCCTGGCCGGGGGCGCGAGGCCCCGCGCAGGCGCGGCTTATTCGACCTTGCCGATCTTCTTGACCACCTCGGCCATGCGACGGACGTCGGACTGCACGTAGCGCTCGAAGTCCGGCGTGTCCTGGTAGAGGATGGGGCTGCCGGCGTTGAGGATCACTTCCTTCACCTTGGGGTCGTGGGCGGCGGCGCGGGCCGCGGCGCGCAGGCGTTGCACCACGGCGTCGGGCGTGCCGGCCGGCACGAACAGGCCGGACCACTGGGCGTACTCGGCGTCGTAGCCCGCCTGCTTGAGCGAAGGCACGTCCGGCAGCGTCTCCAGCCTGGCGCTGCCCCAGTGGCCCAGCACCTTGATCTTGCCGGCCTTCACGTGTTGCAGCACGGTGGCCGGCCCGGTGGACAGCGCATCGACCTGCCCGCCCAGCAGGGCGATGACCGCGGGGCCGGCGCCGGTGAAGGGGATGTGCGTCATTTTGATGCCGGCCGTCTGCGCCAGGATCTCCATGGGCACGTGCATGGTGCCGTAGTTGCCGGAGGAGCCGTAGTTGATGGCGCCCGGGCGCTTCTTCGCGTCCTCGACGAAGTCCTTCACCGTCTTCCACGGTGCGTCGGCGCGCACCGCCAGCACGGTGGGGTCGGCGGTGAAGCGCGCGATGGGCCGCAGCGCGTTGTAGGCGTACATGGGCGAGCGCCCGAGGATGCCGTCGGCTTCCGGCAGCACCGAGTACGAGGACAACGCCATGAGGATGGTGTAGCCGTCGGGCGCGGCCTTGGCCACCTGGCCCATGCCGATGCCGCCGCCGGCGCCGCCCTTGTTCTCGACCACCACCGTCTGCCCCAGCTCGCGCGACATCGCCTCGGCGACGGGGCGGCCCACCACGTCGGCCAGGCCGCCGGGCGGGAAAGGCACGACCATGGTGACGGGCTTGCTCGGATAGGGCGCTTGCGCGATCGCGGACAAGGCGGTGAGGCCCAGCGCGAGGGCGGTGACGAGGCGGCGCAGCATGCAGGTCTCCTGGTGTGTTTTGCTGGCATGCTAGAGGGCGCGCACCGCTGCGTGAAAGAGGAGTTTCCCGATGAAGATTGCCGCTTACCGCCACCAGGGCCAGCCCGGTGTCGGCCGTGTCACCGCCGATGGCCGCCAGGTCGAGCCCTTCGCGCTCTCGGCGGCCGAGCTTGCGCTGGGCGCGCTGCCCCTGGTGGAGGCCGCCGCGGCCGGCGAGCCGCTGCCCGCCACAGGCGCCGCCATCGCGCTCGACCAGGTACAGCTGCTCGCCCCCATTCCGCGCCCGCGCCGCAACATCTTCTGCGTGGGCAAGAACTACCACGCGCACGCCAAGGAGTTCGCCGGCAGCGGCTTCGACTCCAGCGCCAAGTCCGGCGGCGACATCCCGCAGGCGCCCATCGTCTTCTCCAAGGTGCCCGAGTGCGTGGTCGGCCCCAGCGACGACATCCTGATGCCGGCGGTGTCCGAGGCGATCGACTACGAAGCCGAACTGGCCGTCATCATTGGCCGCGGCGGCAAGGGCATCTCCCGGGCCGACGCCATGCACCACGTGTGGGGCTACACCATCGTCAACGACGTGACGGCGCGCGACTGGCAGGGCCGCCACTCGCAGTGGCTGCTGGGCAAGTCCTTCGACACCTTCTGCCCCATGGGCCCGTGGATCGTCACGGCCGACGAGCTGGACGGCCAGGCGACGCAGGTGAAGTGCTGGGTCAACGGCGAGCTGCGCCAGGACGCCAACACCCGCGACTTCATCTTCGACATCCCCACCGTGATCGAATGCATCTCGGCGGGCATCACGCTGTACCCCGGCGACATCATCGCCACCGGCACCCCGGTGGGCGTCGGCATCGGCTTCAAGCCGCCCAAGTACCTGAAGTCCGGCGACGTGGTGAAAGTCGCCATCGACGGCATCGGCGCGATCGAGAACGCGCTGCG
>JAEZKX010000437.1 GCA_023436025.1 Pseudomonadota bacterium
GCCGCCTGCTGCGCCTGCTGCGCCTGCGCGGCCACCATGGCGGCCGCCAGCGCGAGGATGGCCGCGCCGGCCAGCCGCCATGTCGGCGCGCGCGCCATCACCGGCCGTAGGAGATGCGGTAGATGGCGCCGGCGTGGTCGTCGCTGACCAGCAGCGAGCCGTCCTTGAGCACCAGGAAGTCGACCGGACGCCCGAGGTAGTTGTTGTTCTCGACGAAGCCGGTCATGAAGGGCTCGACCCGGGCGCCGCCCTTGCCGTCCGGCCAGGCGACCGATACGTCGGCGTACTTCACCGTGCGGTTCCAGGGGCCGTGCCGCGCGATGAACATGGCGCCGCGGTACTTGGGCGGGAACATGGTGCCGGTGTAGAACTTCATGCCCAGCGAGCCGGCGTGCGGCCCGAGGAAAGCTGCCGGCTTGACGTAGTCGTTGCAGGACTTGCCCCAGCCGAATTCCGGGTCGGGGATGTTGCCCTGGTGGCAATACGGATAGCCGAAGTGCTGCTGGCCAGGCTGTGTGACCACGTTCAGCTCGTCGTTGGGCAGTTCCTCGCTGAACCAGTCGCGTCCGTTGTCGGTGAACCAGAGGTGGCCGGTCTTCGGCTCGAAGTCGAAGCCCACGGTGTTGCGCACGCCCGACGCGATGGTCTCGAGGCCGCTGCCGTCGAGGTTCATGCGGTAGATCTTGGCCCACTCGCCCGGGTCGCAGATGTTGCAGGGCGCGCCGACCGCGTAATAGAGCTTGTTGTCCCGGATGCGCAGGTACTTCCAGCTGTGGTCCGTGCCGCCCGGCAGCTTGTCGTAGATCACGCGCGGCTCGCCGAGGTTGTCCAGGCGGCCGTCGACGTTGTCCCAGCGCAGGATCTTGGTGTTGGTCGCCAGGTAGAGGCTGCCGTCGTGGTATTCGATGCCGGTGGCCAGCGGCATCTGGTCGATGATCACCCGGGGCTTGCGCTCGCCCTGCTCGGGCACGGCGTAGACCTTGTTGGCCACGAACAGAGAACTGACCAGCACATTGCCCGCCGGGCCCTGGCGCAGCCCGCGCGCATCGAGGATGCCCGAGGCCCAGGTCTCCACCTTGAAGCCGGGCGGCAGCTTGAACTTGGCCGTGGGCAGCTGGTCGCGCGCGGTGGGGATCGGAAAAGCCGGGATGGGCGCCATGCGCATCGCCGTGTCGTTGGCCTGTGGCCTTCCCTTGGCCCATCCGGGCTCCGGCGCCGGTGGGGTCTGCGCCGCGGCCGGCAGCGCCATGCAACAAACCGTGGCCAGTACTACAAGCGAGCGCAACTGCTTCATGACTTGTCTCCTGAAGGGCTTATGGGGCGCTGATTCTGCGCCCGCGCCAGCGACGCGGCAATGCGGATCCTTAAGAAGAATTCCCGATGAGCAGGGCTCGTCCGGTGCCTGCGGCCGCCCGCATCCCTCATGCATTCCACTAATACCGCTTAGTTCCTTCATTTTATTGATTGATAACTACAGCCCGGCGACACTCGCGGGCTACCGGGAGACAAGCGCTTTGGAAGTTTCATTCAGCAAAGAGATCGAATCGCTGCGCCTGGGCGCGGGCGACACCTTCCACGGCGAAGGCATCCTCGCCATCACCAAGGCGCTGCTGCAGTCGGGCGTGGCCTACATCGGCGGCTACCAGGGCGCGCCGGTGTCGCACCTGCTGGACGTGATGGTCCAGGCCAAGGACTACATGGACGAGCTGGGCGTGCACGTGGAGGCCTGCTCCAACGAGGCCTCGGCCGCCGCCATGCTGGGCGCCTCCATCCACTACCCGCTGCGCGGGGCCGTCACCTGGAAGTCCATCGTCGGGACCAACGTCGCCTCGGACGCGCTGTCCAACCTGGCCTCGCCCGGCGTCACCGGCGGCGCGCTCATCGTGGTGGGCGAGGACTACGGCGAAGGCGCCTCGGTGATCCAGGAGCGCACCCACGCCTATGCGATGAAGTCCAGCATGTGCCTGCTGGACCCGCGGCCCGACCTGGGCGTGATGACGCGCATGGTGGAGGAAGGCTTCCGCCTGTCCGAGACCTCGAACATGCCGACCATCCTGGAGCTGCGCATCCGCGCCTGCCACGTGCGCGGCAGCTTCGCCACCAAGGACAACCTCAAGCCGCCGGTGTCGACCCGGGCGCTCATGGAGAACCCCGCCGGCTTCGACTACATGCGCCTGGCGCACCCGCCGGTGACCTTCCGCCACGAGAAGCTCAAGAGCGAGCAGCGCATTCCCGCCGCGCGCAAGTACATCGTGGAGCAGCGGCTCAACGAGCTGTTCGAAGGCGGCGCCCACGGCGACCTCGGCATCATCGTCCAGGGCGGCCTGTACAACGCGCTGGTGCGCAGCCTGCAGCAGCTGGGCCTGGCCGACGCCTTCGGCGACAGCGAGATCCCCATCCTGTGCCTGAACGTCACCTACCCGCTGGTGCCGGAGCAGGTCGCCGACTTCTGCGTCGGCAAGCGCGCGGTGCTGGTGGTGGAGGAAGGCCAGCCCGAGTACATCGAGCAGGAGATCGCCACGCTGCTGCGCCGGCGCGACATCCAGACCCGGCTGCACGGCAAGGACCTGCTGCCGTCCGGGGGCGAATACAGCGTGGAGGTGGTGTCCAACGGCCTGGTGCACTTCGCCGCGGCCTACCTGCCCAGCGCCGCGAGCGAGGAAGCGCGCCGCTGGCTGGCCGGCAACACCGACCGGCGCCAGGCCGCCGCGGCGGCGCTGTCCAAGCCCCTGCCGGCGCGCCCCCCGGGCTTTTGCATCGGCTGCCCGGAACGCCCGGTGTTCTCGGCGCTGAAGCTGGCGCAGCAGCAGATCGGCGACGTGCACATCGCCGCCGACATCGGCTGCCATGCCTTCGGCACCTTCGAGCCCTTCTCCATGGGCCACTCCATCCTGGGCTACGGCATGTCGCTGGCCTCGCGCGCCGGCGTCTCGCCGATGATGCAGCGGCGCACGCTGGCCATCATGGGCGACGGCGGCTTCTGGCACAACGGCATGCTCACCGGCGTGCAGAGCGCGCTGTTCAACGGCGACGACGCGGTGCTGCTGATCTTCAAGAACGGCTACACCTCGGCCACCGGCACGCAGGAGATCATCTCCACGCCCAAGGAAGACGCCAAGTTCGAGGCCACCGACAAGGGCGCCAGCATCGTCCACACCAACCAGACCATCGAGTCGGCGCTCAAGGGGCTGGGCGTGCAGTGGATGCGCACCGTCACCACCTACGAGGTGGAGAAGATGCGCAACACGCTGACCGAGGCCTTCACCAGCGACTTCAACGGCCTGAAGGTCATCATCGCCGAGGGCGAATGCCAGCTCGAGCGCCAGCGCCGCATCAAGCCCTGGATCGCCGGCCTGCTGAAGAAGGGCGAGCGCGTGGTGCGCGTGAAGTACGGCGTCGACGAGGACGTGTGCAATGGCGACCATGCCTGCATCCGCCTGTCCGGCTGCCCCACGCTGACCATCAAGGACAACCCGGACCCGCTCAAGGTCGACCCGGTGGCCGTGGTGATCGACGGCTGCGTCGGCTGCGGCCTGTGCGGCGCCAATGCCCACGCGGCCACGCTGTGCCCCAGCTTCTACCGCGCCGAGGTCGTGCAGAACCCCCGCTGGCACGAGCGCCTCGTCAACTCCATCCGCGGCGCCGTCGTGCGCGCCCTGCAACCCGCATGAAGCAAGCTCCCCTCTCCCTCCTGGTCTGCGCCCTCGGCGGCGAAGGCGGCGGCGTCCTGACCGAATGGCTGGTGGAAACCGCCCGCCACGCCGGCTATGCCGCGCAGAGCACGTCCATCCCCGGCGTCGCGCAGCGCACCGGCGCCACCACCTACTACATCGAGGTCTTCCCGGTCCCGTTGAAGGACCTGGGCGACCGCCGCCCGGTGTTCAGCCTCAACCCGGTGCCGGGCGCGCTCGACGCCATGGTGTCGTCGGAGCTGCTGGAGACCGCGCGCCAGATCGGCAACGGCATGAGCTCGCCCGAGCGCACGCTGGTGCTGACCTCCTCGGCGCGCACGCTGACCACGCAGGAGCGCATGAACCTGGGCGATGGCCGCGCCGATCCCGCCGACATGCTCAAGCTGGTGCAGCAGTTCAGCCGCGCGCACAACGTGTTCGACATGGCGGCCGTGGCGCGCGAAGCCGGCACGGTGGTCAGCGCCGTGATGCTGGGCGCCGTCGCCGGCAGCGGCCTGTTCCCGTTCCGGCGCGAGGACTACGAAGCCGTGGTCCGCGCCGGCGGCAAGGGTGCGGAGGCGAGCCTGCGCGGCTTCGCCAAGGCCTACGAGATCGTGGCCCGGGGCAAGCAGCAGTCCGACTATGTCGCCCAGCTGCTGGCGCCCCGCCCGGCCCTCACCCCCGGCATGCTGACGCCCGGCGAGGCGCCGCCGCAGCATCCGCAGGCCCAGCTGTTCCCGGGGCCGGTCGCGGAGATGTTCGGCCTGGGCTACGCGCGCCTGGTCGACTACCAGGGCCGCGACTACGCCGAGCTCTACGCCCGCCGCCTGCAGCAGGTGCTGGCGGCGGAGAAGGAAGCCGACCCGCAGGGCGCCCGCAACTTCGCCACCACGCGCGAGATGGCGCGCTGGCTGGCGCTGTGGATGGCCTTCGACGACATCGTGCGCATCGCCGACCTCAAGAGCCGCGCCTCGCGCTGGAGCCGCGTGAAGGGCGAGGTGAAGGCCGGCGACGACGACCTGGTGAAGCTGTACGACCACTTCAAGCCGGGCGTGCCGGAGTTCGCCGGCGTGCTGCCGGAGAACCTGGCCAACCGGCTGCTGGCCTGGGACCGCAAGCGCGTCGCGCGCGGCGCCCAGCCCTGGGCGCTGCCGCTGAAGATCGGCACCCACAGCGTGCTGGGCATGCTGGCGTTGCGGACGCTGGCGTCGACCAAGTGGATGCGCGTGCGCGGCAGCCGCTTCGCCGCCGAACAGCGCATGATCGAGAAGTGGCTGGCCGGCGTGGTGGAAGGCACCCGGCGCGATTGGGCGCTCGGCCACGAAATCGCGCTGTGCGGCCGCCTGATCAAGGGCTACGGCGCCACCAACGAGCGCGGCAAGGAGAACCTGCTGCACGTGCTGGAGCACTTGGCGCCGAATCCGGATGCAGCCCTCGCCGCGCGCGCGATCGCCGACGCGCGCAAGGCCGCGCTG